>NZ_JBALMR010000084.1:20534-82024 GCF_036963165.1 Bacillus sp. JJ675
GCGCCATACAAACCGTTTTGCTGCACCGCCCGGGAAAAGAGCTTGAACTGCTCCGGACGGGAACGTACGAAGAGCAGATCGATGCCATGGTGCTCAGGGACCGGGAGTCGCAAATTCGGGGCTATACGTACGGCTCTGAATCGATCAACCCGGAGCTCGTCAGGCGCCAGCACGACGGCTTGCGCAGCGCGCTTTTGGACGCCGGTGCCGAGGTCGTCGATTTGGCGGAGACAAGTCCGTTTCATACGAAGTCAATTTATACGAGGGACATCGGCCTCGCTGTTCCCGGGGGAGTGATTTTGACCAGGTTCGCATTGAGAATGCGTGAAGGGGAGGAGGCCTCCGCTTATCAAACCTTTGCGAAAATGGGCGTTCCGATTTTGGGAACGATTCAGGGGACCGGTTTTATCGAAGGAGGCAGCTTCTGCATGTTTGATCGGAAGACTGCTTTCATCGGGCGCTCGGTACGCGTCAATCAGGATGGGATTGACCAGCTCGCGCAAATTCTCTCATGGCAGGGAATCGAGCTGATCGCAGTTGATTTGCCGGCTGACAAGATCCATCTTGATGAAGTCTTTCTGATGGTGGACACAGACGCTGCCCTCGTTGATCCGGCAAGGCTGCCGTACTGGTTTATGGAAGAGATGCGCGCACGCGGGCTCAGGCTGATCTTTGCCGATCCCGACGACCCGATCCTATCCGTTAATTGTTTAGCCGTTTCGCCGGGGAAGGTACTATTTTCCGCCGATGCGCCGCGGACGATGGAGGTTTTGGAGAAAAACGGCATTGAGACGATTCCGGTCGACGTTTCAGAGATTCGAAAAATGGGAGGCGGCATTCACTGTTCGACGCTTCCCCTTTCAAGGGAAGACGTGTAATGGGTGAATTTTAGGCGAACACATTTCGGCTGATCAGGATACATTATAGTAGGCACTTGTTTTTCGGAGGGGGTGTAGACGTTGGCAAATCAAAACGCAAAATCATCAATCGATGAATTCAAGCGGTTTATTAAACGGCATCCTAAGCTGATTTCCGCGGTGCGGAAGGAGGAAAAAAGCTGGCAGGAAGTGTATGAGAACTGGGTTTTGCTAGGGGAAAACGACGCGGTTTGGGAGCCGTACAGAGAGGAAAAAGAGATGAAAGAAAAGCCGTCCGACGGGGGCGGGAAAAACGATTTCATTTCGAAAATGGTGACGGCCGTCAAAAGAATGGACGCCGACCAAATGAATGAACAAATCAATAAAGTGAGCCAGTCTATTTCTTCACTGCAAAGCTTGCTCAGTCAGTTTTCCGGAAGCGGCCAAAAAAATGTGAACCATAGCGGGGGACAGCATCCGTTTTCTTTCCGAAAAGATTAACAAAGGAGTTTGTCATGCGTAAAGAAGTGCAGGAATATGTGTTCGCAAGCGAGGAGCGCCGCCGCTTTATCCGTGAGCAGCCGATCTGGTACCGCAGGCTTTCGCGCCGTCCGGATGATTTGTCAGAGTTTCAGCTTGATATGATGAATTTTTACGAAAAAACGATTCCCCACCGTGTAAGCCAGTTTTCAAGCAGCCTACAGATGGCCCAAATGATGATTCAAATGTTTCAGGCCATGCGAACTCAGGACTAATCGGACCCCTGAGTCTTTTTTTGTGATCATAAAACATCCCTCATCAGTCAAGACTAGCCGGTAAGGGAGTTGATCTACATGAAGAAAAGGTGTCTGATTGCCTGCGTTTGCCTGCTTTTGGCCGGCTGCACGACATATAAGCCGAAGCCTAAAGGCATCACACAAGAAGATGCGCTAAAAGCTTTCGATGTATCAAAGGCAATAGACATTTTGAAAAATGCCGTTTTATGATACACTAATATTCGGAGGTGCATGTCAATGTATGCCACAACGGAATCCTTGCGGCTTCAAAACGAAGCGGATGTTTTGGCCAACATGATTCTTCAATCAGAGGCGGCTGAACATTACAGAATGTGCTACAAGCGTCTCCAAGAAGATGAAGAGGCCGGGCGTATCATCGCTTCATTCACAAAAGTAAAAGAACAATACGAGGATGTACAGCGTTTTGGAAAGTATCATCCTGATTATAAAGAGATTTCAAAAAAAATGAGGGATATCAAACGAAAGCTGGACCTTCATGATACGGTCGCCGATTTTAAAAAGGCGGAAACCGAGCTGCAAAGCATACTTGATGAGGTCAGTGTAGAGATCGGCCGGGCGGTGTCAGAACATATCAAAGTACCGACCGGAAATCCTTATTTTGACAATCTTTCATCCTGCAGCGGCGGCTGCGGATCAGGCGGAAGCTGCGGCTGTAAAGTATCCTGACGAGACCCTTTTTAGTCTCGTCCTTTTTCTTAGAACGTGACATAGCGACAGGCAGGTGAAAAATATGGAAGATAGGCGTCAAGGTTTAATCGTCTGGCTCCATTCCTTAAAGCAGGCGAAAATGCTCAGGAAATTCGGGAACGTTCACTACGTCTCAAAACGTTTGAAATATGTAGTTGTTTACTGCAATATGGATGAAGCTGAAAGAATCGCGGCCAAGATTCGCTCGTATTCTTTTGTCAAACAGGTGGATCTGTCCTATAGACCGTTTTTAAAAGTGGAATTTGAATCTAAGCTCGATAAGGCAAAAGAGTACGATTATAAAGCAGGAATCTAATATTTTGTTAAAAAAATCCCCGCAGAAAACCCTGCGGGGTCCTTCTATTCCTTAACGATTTAAGGAGAAGGCAAAGGGAGAGGAGAAACCGGAGGAAGAACTTATGGGGAAACGTAAGTCTTCTCCGCGGTTGGCAACAACATCAATCGATGCTGTTGCTACTAGTATCACCAGGTGTTCAGTCTCCTATACATAAGAAATCACACTTTGGCTGTTTGTGCCAAAAAACACTTTATGATAAGATAGTGATGATTTTTTTCGAGTTTTAAGGAAAAAGTGGTGGAAATATGAGAGTGATTTCTGGGACTTATAAAGGGCGTGCATTAAAGGCGGTTCCCGGCACGTCAACAAGGCCGACGACTGACAAAGTGAAAGAATCCATTTTTAATATGGTCGGCCCTTATTTTGACGGCGGAGACGGCCTTGATCTGTATGCAGGAAGCGGCGGATTAGGCATCGAAGCGCTCTCCAGAGGCTTTGACCGGATCGTTTTCGTTGACCGGGATTTTAAAGCGATTCAAACCGTAAAAAACAACCTGCAAACATTGGGGCTCCAAAAGCGCGCAGAGGTCTACAGAAACGACGCTGAACGGGCTTTGCACGCATTGGTGAAAAGGGGCTTGACGTTCGATGCGATTTTTTTGGATCCGCCATATCGGGAGCAAAAACTGGAAGCGCTTCTTTCGATCGTTGACAAAGCCAATATGTTGACTGATAAAGGGTTTATCCTGACGGAGCACGCAAAAGAAGTGGTGCTGCCGGAACAAGTGGGCGAACTCCTGAGAACACGTCAGGAATTGTACGGTGTAACAGGAGTGACGATCTACAGAAAGAGAGGGAATGGGGATGGCTAGCATTGCCGTTTGTCCCGGAAGTTTTGATCCGGTGACCTTTGGACATTTGGATATTATCAGACGCGGAGCGAAAGTGTTTGACCGGGTCTATGTATGCGTTTTAAACAATTCTTCAAAACAGCCGCTGTTTACGGTCGAGGAGCGCTGTGATCTGCTGCGTGAAGTCACGCAGGACATCCCGAATGTCCATGTTGACTCATTTCAGGGGCTTTTGATCGAATATGCGAAAAGCAAGGATGCGAACGTCATCTTGCGGGGGTTGAGAGCTGTCTCCGATTTCGAATATGAGATGCAGGGGACCTCGATGAACAAGGTGCTTGACGAAAATATTGAAACGTTTTTCATGATGACAAACAACCAGTATTCATTTTTGAGTTCAAGCATCGTCAAAGAGGTGGCGAAATACAAAGGATCAGTAGCAGAACTCGTGCCGGAAGCGGTCGAAGCTGCGCTTGAAAAAAAGTTTGCAAAAGAATGAGCGGCCTAAAACGGCTGCTCATTTTTTCGCAGTTGACAAGCGTTTTGTGTAAAGAACGATGTAAAGCAACAGGGTTGCAATCGTAAGAAGCGGGCCCGTTTGGACGATGGCATTCCACGTCTGTGTAAAAAGCGTTTCAGGGTTCCCGTCCCGCAAAAATGAGAAAGCCGGCTGATTCGGGTAATGGAAGGCTGTGTAAAGAGGCTTCCAAAGGATAAGGGCAAAAACGGCAGCATAGATTCCCTGCAGGAGCCGCGCGAAAAAAAACGGTTTGAAACGAATGTCCGTTTCGGCCAAAATGCCGGCGACCTGCGCCTGTACACTAAACCCGCTGAAGCCTAAAATGAAGCTGACAACAACGGCTTTTTGCAGCAGGTCGGCATCTGTTGCGCTGACCAGCTTGCTTCCGAGCGTGATCTCAAACAAGCCTGACAGTAAGGGTTTGTCAAAGCTTGCGGGAAAATGGAGCGCTGTCATGATCGAACGGGTGGCATAAGAAAGAACGTCGGCAATTTTCACGGCGGAAAGAATGTTGTTGAAGACAGAAAAGAGAATGATGAAACCGCCGACCATGAGAAGCGTCTGTACGGAAGAAATAACAGCATCGCTCAATAGTTTTCCAAGCGGTCTTTTTTCTTGAAGCCTTGCCTGGTGAAGGGCTTTGAAGGCTTCTTTCATGGAAGGCAGGGGAAGCTTCTTTTTTCTGGCGTGGAGGATTTCTTCTTTTCTTCCATAGGATCGCATTGTCAGCCCGACAGCCAAATTGCCTAAATAGTGAGCCGCTGCAAGCAAGATGCCAAGCGACGGATTATGAAAAAAGCCGACCGCGACAGCCCCGAAAATAAAGAGCGGGTTCGACGAATTCGTAAATGAAACGAGCCGCTCGGCTTCAACCCGGGAAATCTGCCGTTCCTGTCTGAGCCTTGAGGTGAGCTTTGCGCCTGCAGGGTTTCCGGAAGCCATGCCCATCGCGAGAACGAATCCGCCGACGCCGGGAACCCGGAAGACGGGTCTCATAAAAGGCTCGAGGAGGAGTCCGACAAACTTGACGATCCCGAACCCGATCAAGAGCTCTGATAAAATGAAAAAGGGCAATAAGGAAGGGAAAACGACTTCCCACCACATGGCAAGCCCGCTTTTTGAAGCATTAAGCGATTCCTGCGGGTGGGTGATGACGGCAGCGGTAAACATAAGCAGCACACCGGCAAAAAGTATAGTCTTTATCTTTGACATGTCCATTTCTATCCCTCCTTACGGCTAACTACACACCTAAAAGAACCGGATCATGGTAAAATAAACGGGAGCGAAGAATCCTCCCAAGAAACTTCTTTATCATTATACGAGGCTTGGTCTACATTTTAGACCATCAGATTCTCTCCCGTTTTTTGACAAAAAGCTGAACGTCTTGACCATACTAAACCAGAAAAGCCCTTCTCTTGAAATGAAGTCAATAGAAGGTATTCGGACATTCAAGCAGGCGGGCGCGATCCCGGTCAGCTGTCAGCACGTTAATTTAAAGATGGAGGGTTACATATTCATGTTAAAAAGAAGATTTATCCGTATCGCATTATTGATCATGATCATCGGGGCCGCCCTGACATTTGTCAAGCTGCCGTATTACATTACAGAGCCCGGCGAAGCGACGGAGCTCAATCCGTTAATCAAGGTGGACGGCGGGTATTCCGAAAAAGGCAGCTTTTCTTTGATGACCGTAAAAGTAGGGCCCGCAAATCCGATTACATACCTATGGGCAAAGGTGCGCCCTTATCATGAAATTCTTCCTGAAGACAATTTTAAACAAAAGGGCGAATCTGATGAGGAATATATGAAAAGACAGCTGCAGATGATGAGGGATTCCCAGGAGAATGCGATGATCGCCGCCTATAAGCGGGCGGGGAAAAGCGTCAGCTACACATCGGACGGCGTTTATGCCATGGCTGTTGTTGACGGCATGCCTGCCAAAGGAAAGATAAAGGTCGGAGACAAAATCAAAAAAGTTGACGGAAAAACGTTTCAGTCGGCGGAGCGCTTTGTCCGCTATATCGAAACGAAAAAAGCCGGGGACACAGTCAAAGTCGTCATTGAACGGGATAACAAAGACGCGACATACGACATGAAGCTGAAAACGTTCAAGGATGATCCGAACAGAGCGGGACTGGGCGTTTCCCTCATAACGGACCGGAAAGTGAAAGTAAAACCGGCTGTTAAGATGGATATCGAAAACATCGGCGGACCGTCAGCAGGGCTTATGATGTCCATGGAAATCTACAATCAGCTCACAAAACAAGATGAAACAAAGGGGCATCACATTGCCGGAACGGGAACGATCGACGATGAAGGCAAAGTCGGACCGATCGGAGGAATCAGCCAAAAAATCGTTGCCGCAGACCGGGCGGGAGCCGATATCTTTTTTGCGCCGAATGAAGGAGGCAGAAAAGGGTCAAACTATGAGGAAGCGGTCAAAACGGCGAAAGATATTAACAGCGACATGAAAATCGTCCCCGTGGATACGATGGATGACGCGATCGAATATTTGAACAAAAAAGTAAAAAGCGCCTGAATGAATGACAGGCGTTTTTTTATGTTCGCAAAAATGTCCGGTTTTCTTCATCATATATGACTGGTGACAGCGAATACTCCTGCCCGGTCAGCATCGTTTGTGCGGGCTCCTTCAGCGGTGCGCTGTAAACCCGTCCGGCTTTGATGTCCAGGTCGAGGGACGGGTGGGAAAAGGCTCCGATTTTGGTGATGAGCGGAACGCGCAGCTCCTTTTTCTTTTTCGAAAGATACGCCTGCCCTTTTTTTGTCATTCCGAGAAGCCTGATGTAGGAAGGGCGATTTTCGGCAAGGATGGAGCGGATATCGGCTTTTTTTGCCCTCGTTAAAATGTGTGTGTTCATTCGCTGCAGCCTCGTCCATGTGTACCGTTTCGTTTTTAGCTGCTCCATGTACTCCGAATAAGAACGGGCAGTGCGGATTGCTTTCGCAATGCGGTGCTCAAGGCCTTCTTCAACCTCATAAATCCCCTCCAGCTCTTTTGTATCCATCGTATGGATGCTGTATTTCAAAAACGGAAAGTAATCTTCCGGCGAGTGCCAAAGGCCGAAGGTTCCGGCGTATTCCTTGAGCTCCTCGGCCGATGCTTCAGGGAGAAAGGAGCTGCTGTCTGAAAGGCTCATCGTTTCCAGGATCGATTTGCGGATTGATGTCGCGCTTGCGATTTGGCTTGGTCCTTCGGGGAGATCGATATCATGATAGTCGGACGAAAGGCGCGTTAAGGTTGCAGGTTTCATCCCGATATCATCCTGAAGGATCGCTTTGACATAGTGAAATCCGAGAATATTGTTCGGTTTTGACAAGTCGAGCGCGCGCCTTCCGTCTGACACGTTATGAAACGCTTTTGCCATCGCAGCGGGATAGCTCATTCCTGTTGATATGTGCCGCTTCACTTCTTCGTCGAGCTCATCTTTATGCTTAATCGTATATGTTGCTGTGTCAAGAAACGAATCAATATCGCCGTTTTCGCTTCCGAAAAACAGGGAAGTGCACTTCAGTTCGCCAAGGATCGAAACGGCGCCTTCGGCAAACGTTTCGGCCTTTTGGACGGCGAAAGCGTACGGAAGCTCAACGACGATATCAGCATGGGACCTGAGCGCCATCTTCGTCCTCGCCCACTTGGAGACGATGGCGGGTTCGCCCCGCTGCAAAAAGAAGCCGCTCATCACCGCGATCGCAACATCGCTGTGAGTCTGTGCCTTTGCCTCTTTTATATGGTATAAGTGACCGTTGTGAAAAGGGTTATATTCGACGACAACGCCGACCGCTTTCATTTTTCCACCTCTCTTGCATCTCTTGAAATAGTTGTGATACATTTACACAAGGAATGTACAGATGCCCGCTGTCAGCGGTGTTTTTTCTAAGTGTATGAATTGTTGTTCACGATGTCAACGAATGACTGAAGCGGGCCTGTGATCTGTAAAGAAAAAATATTGACAAAAAACATGATGAAAGCTATAATCATGTTTGTTGCTCTCTTAGAGGTGATACAATGAAATGGACGATACATCAGCTGAATCAAATGCCGAAGACGGGCTTTGAATTTGATGAAACAGTTGATCTGAGCGAACTCTCTCAACACTCGGATATACGCAGCATTTCACCGGTGCGGGTGAAAGGAAATGCGGAGATCGGATCAAAGCAGGCTGCATTTGATTTTACCATTTCGGGCGAGATGATCTTGCCTTGCTCCAGAACGCTTGTTGATGTTCGTTATCCATTCAGTATTTCAACAAAAGAACTGTTTATATTTCATAAGACCGACGAAATGGAGGATGAAGACGTCCACATCGTTGAGGATGATCTGATCGATTTGACGCCGGTCGTAAAAGAAGAAATCCTTCTTGAGATCCCTATGCAAATCTTTTGTGAATCTGTTCAAAACGAAGAAGGTGCTCCACAGGAAGGCAAGGATTGGAAAGTCATTACAGAAGATGACCGGAAAAATCAAATCGATCCCAGACTTGCCGGTCTTGGGAAGCTCTTAAAACAAGAAGATGAATCTTAACGCTCTTTAAGGAGGTGGGAATAATGGCTGTACCTTTTAGAAGAACTTCTAAAATGAAAAAAAGACTTCGTCGTACTCACTTTAAATTGCAAGTGCCTGGTATGGTAGAATGCCCAAACTGCGGTGAGATGAAACTTTCACACCGCGTCTGCAAAGCATGTGGATCATACAAAGGAAAAGACGTAAAAAGCAACTAATCCATAAGAAACGAAAACACAAGACTTCCTGTCTTGTGTTTTTTTGCGCGAAATCCCCTTCTAAAAAGAAAATAGTCTATCTACTCTATTAGCCGCATATGTATGAATTAAATTCATAAAGTCATGGAGGGGGATAACTTTTGACGGTTACAAGACAGGATGCATGGACGCAGGATGAAGATATATTGCTGGCTGAGGTCGTATTGCGGCACATCAGGGAAGGCGGCACACAGCTGTCGGCATTTGAGGAAGTCGGCAAAGCGCTGAGCAGGACGGCTGCTGCCTGCGGCTTCCGCTGGAATTCCTTTGTCAGAAAGCAATACCAGTCGGGCATCGAGCTGGCAAAAAAACAGCGCAAAGAATTGCGGAAAAAAATAGGGGTCCACTCGGCCAACATGCCGAATACGGTAAAAAGCATTTCCGGAGGCGCGGCGGACGGCCTGACGATTGACGACGTCATCCGCTTTTTGGAAAAATTGAAACATGCACCCGGCCACAAAGATGCGAGCGATGAAAAAGAGCGGCTTATCGAAGAAGTCAACGCCTTGAAGGAAGAGGTTGAAAAACTCAAGAGTGAAAACGAATCGCTGAAGAAACAGCTTGAACTGACAGAGGAGGATTATAAAGCGCTGATCGAAATCATGGAGCGGGCCAGAAAAATGGTGGTTCTTCAGGAGGACGAACGGAACAAAAAAGCCAAAATTCAAATGGAACCGAACGGGAGTTTCGAAAAAATGGAAAAGTAGAGAACCGGCCATTGTTTTCGGCCGGTTTTTTGCTTAAGCGGATTCAGAGCTTTGTTTAGTTTCGCTGTCAGGATGCCAAACCAGCGGATTTTCCCCTTTGTCGCGGGCCATGTCGTATTTGACTGATTGGAAGCCCATTTTGTTCCAGAAGTCTGAAGATTTCACGCGCGGACTTGTGCGAATCGGGAGCCCGAACGATTTAGCGAATTCCACCAGCATTGTCCCGTACCCGTTGCGCTGATAGCCCGGCAATACTTCGAGCTTCCACAGCTCAAGGTAATCTTCTCCTTCATCGAAATATTGATTGTATTTCCCATCCACTTTATACAGGCTCATCCTTGCCACGAGCCGATCCCCGTAATAGATGCCGTAAAACGGCGAGTCGCTGTCGTTTTCGATCATATTGCTTTCAAGGTCCTCCAGCATGGAAAGCTCTTGAATCCCGTATTCCCGGAATTTTTTAAATTCCTCAAGCGTTTTATAATTGATCCGCAAACGTTCGACTTTGACCATTTTGTTACCCCCTTGTTTGTGGTCTATCTATATTGTAATCGCTTTATTGGAAAAATCCAAATGATAATAAATTTTCTAAATAAACGCGCAAAACGATTTTCTGAAAATTTGAAACGCCCATGAAGTCAACCGTTTAAATTTTTGCTATGATATACAGTATATAAAAAACGGGCAGGATGTGAGAGTTTGAAAATCGGAGTAATTGGAGGAGGATCGGTCGGGCTCCTTTTTGCGTATTATTTTTCGTTCCGCCATGAAGTGACGGTGATCACAAGAAGGCGGGAACAGGCGGACGCGATCCGGCAAAACGGCATCCGCCTTATAGCGGACGGAAAAGAGGGGACCGCCAAAACGGAAGCAACCGTAAAACCTGATGCGGCATACGACCTTCTGTTTGTCGCGGTAAAGGCGCATCAGCTCGAATCCGTTTTGCCGCAATTGGATAAGGCGGCTCCCCGGAATATCATGTTTTTGCAAAACGGTATGGGCCACATTCCCGAACTTGAGAAATGGGATGCCGGACACCGCGTTTTTGTCGGGGCCGTGGAGCACGGAGCCGTTAAAGAAAATGACTATACGGTCCGCCATACCGGAAAAGGGGCCGTCAAATGGAGCGCGTTTACAGGGAATTCGGCTCCGGAGGCGCTTATTAAAGAGCTGGCATCCGTTCATGAAGCGTTTCCTTTCTTGTGGCAGGAAGACTGGTACGACATGCTTGCCGGCAAATTGATCGTCAACGCGTGCATCAATCCGATGACTGCACTTTTGCGGGTGAAAAACGGCAAGCTCGTCGAAGAGCAGGCATATTTTTCATATATGAAGCTCGTTTTTGAAGAAGCGAGCCGGATTTTAGCTATTGAAGATCCGGAAGCGTCTTGGGAAAACGTTCTGTCGGTTTGCCGAAACACAAAACGGAACACGTCTTCGATGCTTGCGGATGTCGCGGCAGGAAGGAAAACGGAAGCTGATGCGATTATGGGCTATTTGCTGAAACGGGCGAAGGAAGCTGGGGAATCCGCTCCCCATCTCGCCTTTTTATACGACAGCATCAAGGCGCTGGAAAAGGGATGAAGCTAAATCTTTTGACCAAAACGCCGAACGTGCTATACTCTTTTCGGAAAGCTAACTATTTACTGGAGAAAGGAAGTTCGAAAGATGCAGCTTACTGAACTTTCCATAAAAAGTCAAAACCCGTTTGTACGAGACTATCTAGATGGAAAAGAGGAGACAACTCCATTTTTTGATTACGGTTTAAACAGAGAAGATTGGGAAGTCCGGTTGTGCGATCTTTCCTCAAGGACATATGACCGCAGCGCCTTAGCCGATTATCTGCTCAGCTACCACAGCAAATTCCGGTCAAAAAAGATGAATGAGGCAATCGAGCGGCTGCGCGACCACGCGAGCGTCGCAGTCGTCGGGGGACAGCAGGCCGGTCTTTTGACAGGGCCCCTATACACCATACATAAAATCGTATCGATCCTAGTGTTTGCACAAGAGAAAGAACAAGAGCTGAACGTTCCGGTCGTTCCTGTTTTTTGGGTGGCGGGGGAAGACCACGACTTGGACGAAATCAATCATCTGTATGTATCAGACGGCGGACATGTGAAAAAGCACAAGCTCGCTCAAGCTCATTGGAAGAAAAGCCAGGCCGCAAAAACGGCGCTTGATTCCGATAAAGCCGAGCAATGGCTGAACAGGGTGTTCGCTTCCTTTGAAGAAACCGAGTACACGAACGGACTTCTCTCAAAGCTGAAGCGATGTTTGCGGCAATCTTCTTCCTTTGCCGAGTTTTTTGAATATATCATCGCCGATCTGTTCGAGAATGACGGACTCGTCTTGCTGAATTCGGGCGATCCTGGACTAAGGTCTCTTGAGGTTCGTTTTTTTCAGGAATTGCTTGAGAAAAACGATGAACTCGCCCAAGCCGTGAAACAACAGCAGGCGCACATGGAGGAACTGGGCTATTCCCCGATCATCGAAGGGGCGGCTGAGCATGCGAACCTTTTTTACGAACACGATGGAGAGCGGTTTTTGATCGAAAAAAAGGACGGCGCTTTTTTCGTAAAAGAGCTTGAACTCGAGTGGACGCAGGCAGAGCTTCATCAGCTGATGGGCGAACAACCTGAAGCTTTCAGCAACAATGTTGTCACAAGACCGTTAATGCAGGAATTTCTCCTTCCGACTCTGGCATTTATCGCAGGGCCGGGCGAAATCAATTACTGGGGAGAGCTGAAAAGCGCTTTTCAAGTGATGGGCTTTAAAATGCCGCCTGTTGTGCCGAGGCTGAACATCACGTTTTTGGAACGGCATATCGAAAAAAAGCTGGCTGAGCGGGACATTGACATCAAGGAAGCGCTGGAACAGGGATCTGCCGCCAAAAAAGAGCAGTTTTTCGAAAGCAGGGTGCCAAGCGGGTTTACTGACGCCGTCAAACGGGCGAAAGAAGAAATCGAAAGCATTCATTCCGGCATCCGGAAAGAAGCGCTCGACATTGACCGCAGCCTTGAGCCTCTTCTTGAGAAAAACGCCGGCTTTATTCAGGATCAGCTATCATTCGTCGAAAGAGCGGTCATCAGAAGGATTGAAGAAAGGGAAAACAACATTCTGCGCGATTTTGACAAAATTCAAACGAGCATCAGGCCGTTGGGTGCTCCGCAAGAGAGAATTTGGAATATCATGTATTATTTGAACAAATACGGTCCTGATTTCTTGGAAAACTACAAAAAATTGCCATATTCTTTTCAGAATATGCACCAAGTTGTCAAACTTTGAAATAATTTTTTAAAAAACCTTGACTAGTTCAGGGTTTTTTTTTGTTCTAAAACAGTGTAAAATGAATTTGTGGAGGGAAGTGGTGGATAGTGGTGAGTTGAGGAACGAAAATGGGGGCCGAGATCATGTTTATGGGTGAATATCAGCATACGATAGATGCAAAAGGCCGCATGATCGTTCCGGCAAAGTTCAGAGAAGGCCTCGGCGAGCAGTTTGTACTGACGAGAGGGCTTGATCAGTGCCTGTTTGGCTATCCCATGTCCGAATGGAAACTCATCGAAGAAAAATTGAAGGCTCTTCCTCTCACGAAGAAAGATGCACGCGCGTTTACCCGCTTTTTTTTCTCCGGCGCCACGGAATGCGAGCTTGACAAGCAGGGCAGAATTAACATTGCCTCTCCGCTGTTAAGCTACGCGAAGCTTGAAAAGGAATGCGTGGTCATCGGGGTTTCAAATCGAATTGAATTGTGGAGCAGAGAGATTTGGGAACAATACGTAGAAGAGCAGGAAGATTCATTTGCCGAAATTGCTGAAAACATGATCGGCTTTGATATATAATGAATCTTTGCGAGATAAAAGCAACGCTCACAGCCAGTTCATTTGAAAAAAAGGTGGGACAAGTTAGAAATGTTTCAGCATACAACAGTACTATTAAAGGAAACAGTTGACGGTTTAAACGTAAAAGAGGACGGTACATATGTAGACTGCACGTTAGGCGGTGCAGGACACAGCGCATATTTGCTTTCCAAACTGTCAAAAGACGGCAGATTAATCGCTTTTGATCAGGATGATACAGCGCTCCGCCATGCGCAGGAAAAACTGGCGGATGATGAAGGGAAAGTGACTTTCATAAAAAGTAATTTTCGGTATTTAAAAGACCGTCTAAACGAAATCGGCATCACAAAGGTGGACGGTGTTTTATTTGATTTGGGCGTCTCATCTCCTCAGCTGGACACGCCTGAAAGGGGATTCAGCTATCATCATGATGCCCCGCTCGATATGCGTATGGATCAATCCGCAAGCCTTTCGGCGAAAGAAGTCGTCAATGAGTGGCGCTACGAGGATCTGGTCAGAATTTTCTTCAAATACGGCGAAGAAAAGTTCAGCAAACAGATTGCCAGAAAAATCGAAGAGGCAAGAGACAAATCGCCTATTCAAACGACAGGTCAGCTTGTCGATATCATTAAGGAAGCAATTCCGGCACCCGCAAGACGCAGCGGCGGCCATCCCGCCAAGCGGATTTTCCAGGCGATCCGGATTGCGGTAAACGATGAGCTGAAGGTATTTGAAGAAGCGCTTATACAGGCGGTTGACATTCTCAAACCGGGAGGAAGGGTGTCTGTCATCACATTCCACTCGCTGGAGGACCGGATCTGCAAAACGACGTTTAAAGAAATGTCTTCACTGCCTGAACTGCCTCACGGATTGCCGGTGATTCCAGAGGAGTTTGAACCGAAATTAAAATTAGTCAATAAAAAGCCGATCACTCCATCGAAAGAGGAGCTTGAAAACAATAACCGCGCCCGTTCAGCGAAGCTGCGCATCGCGGAAAAAGCACGAGAATGAGCGATGAATAAAAAGGAGGTCATCAGTCTATGAGCAATTTAGCTTATCAAGCGGAAAAACAGCAAAGACAGACACAGCAAAGCCCTGAAAAATCCGTTGTCATCCGGAGAAGGGCATCGATTACATTGGGGGAAAAGGTGCTGATCGTCCTGTTCGCCCTGGCTGTTCTCGGCGGTTCGCTCTTTATGATTTCAAGAGCGTTCGCTGCGTATCAGACGAATATCGAAATCCAAAAACTCGAAAAAAAGGTTGAAACGGAAGGCAATAGAGTTGATGACCTCAAAAAGACGGCAGATGAGCTGAAGGAACCTGAACGGATCATGAAAATCGCACGGAAAAAAGGCCTTCATTTAACAGACAAAAAAGTGAAAAACATACAGGAATGATGCAAAATGCCGAAAAAGAATAAATTTATGAACAGAGGAGCGGCAATACTCAGTATTTGTTTTGCCCTCTTTTTCTTTGTCATTTTAGGAAGATTCGCCTTTATTCAAGCGACAGGCAAAGTCAACGGGGAAGTTCTTGCCGTCAAGGCGAAAGAAAAGTATGAAAAAAAACGGATGATCGAAGCGCATAGAGGATCGATCCTTGACCAAAACGGAAAAGTGCTGGCAGAGGACACCTCGACCTATAAGGTGATCGCGATTTTGGATAAAAAGATGACAGTGGATATAAAACACCCTCAACATGTCGTCAACAAGGAAGAAACGGCGAAAAAGCTCGCGCCGATCCTAGGAATGGATGAAGGGAAAATACTCGACATCCTCAATAAAAAAGGGTTCCAGGTCGAATTCGGCGCAGCTGGCCGCGACATTTCGTACAGCCAAAAAGAAAAAATCGAAAAGCTCAACCTCCCGGGCATCGCCTTTATCCGCGATACAAAACGATATTATCCGAACGGAATTTTCGCTTCCAACCTGATCGGCTACTCTCAGGTGAATGAAAAAACGGGCGAAATGAAAGGCATGATGGGCCTCGAAAAAACGCTGAACGACTATTTGAAGGACACGGACGGCTATGTCACATATGACACGGACAGGTCTGGATGGCGCCTGCCGAACAGCGGCGAAAAAGTGACAGCGCCTAATAACGGAGACAACGTGTACTTGACGGTCGACCAGAAGATTCAAGCCTTTTTGGAAGACAGCATGACGACGGTTCAGAAGGAGTATCAGCCTAAGAAAATCATGGCGGCGGTCGTCGACCCGAAAACGGGCAAGGTGCTTGCGATGGGGCAAAGGCCGAGCTTTGACCCGAACAAGCGGGATGTCACCAACTATTACAACGACCTGATCTCCTACAGCTTTGAGCCGGGATCGACGATGAAGATGTTCACCCTGGCGGCCGCGATCGAAGAAGGCGTCTATAACGGAGGGGACTGGTACAAGTCGGGCAGCTATTCGGTCTCCAAAAAGGATAAGCCGATTAAAGACCACAACAACGGCAACGGCTGGGGAACGATCACGTTTAATGAAGGTGTTGAACGCTCTTCAAACGTCGCCTTTGCGATCCTTGCCAACGAAAAGCTCGGAACCGACCGTTTCAACCAGTATTTAAGGAAGTTTCATTTTTATGATAAAACAGGCATCGATTTGCCTGGAGAAGCGTCCAGCAAAATCAACTTTGAATATTTGCGGGATAAAGTATCAACTGCTTTTGGTCAAAGTTCAGCGGTAACGCCGATTCAGCAGCTCCAGGCTGCGACAGCGATCGCCAACAACGGAAAGATGATGAAGCCGTATGTGATCGATCATATCGTTGATCCGGATGACAAGAAAACGGTTCTGCAAAATAAACCGAAGCAGGTCGGCCAGCCGATTTCCGCAAAAACGGCGAAAGAAGTGCGCGATCTTCTCGGTAAAGTCGTCACCTCCAAAAAAGGAACGGGGCAGCCGTATCAGATCGAAGGGTTTGACGTCGCCGGAAAAACCGGAACGGCGCAGATCGCAGGCCCTGACGGCAAATATTTAACCGGAAAGGACAACTACGTGTTCTCCTTCATGGGAATGGCGCCGAAGGACGATCCGAAACTGTTGATCTATGTCGCGGTCCAGCAGCCGAAGCTGAAAAATACCGAAACGGGATCAGCACCTGTTGCAAAGATTTTCAATCCGGTTATGAAAAACAGTCTTCACTACTTAAATATCACGCCGTCGAGCAGCAAGAAGGACGGCGAAAAAGACCAGGACAAGGAAATATCGATGCCTGAGCTGACAGGCAAACGAACAGAGTCTGCGGTAAAAGAGGCGAAAGAGGAAGGCCTTGATCCGGTTGTGATCGGCGACGGAACGGCCGTGAAAGAACAGTACCCGAAAGCAGGCGAAGAAGTGCTCCCGAATGAACGGGTATTCTTAAGAGCAGACGGGAAGATCACCATGCCTGACATGACGGGCTGGTCAAAACGCGACGTCCTCCGCTTCGCTTCGGTTTCGGGGATTCACTTCGAAACGAGCGGACAGGGGTATGTGACAGGTCAAAGCGTGAAAAAAGGCAAGACATTAAAAACGAAAACAGTCATAAAAGTGACTTTAAAAAACTCTTAAAGCAAATCTAAAAGGCTGTCGGCTAAGGTCGATAGCCTTCTATATTGCAAGAGGCGGCACCTGGCCTGAAAATAGAGAAAACGAGGCCGTTCTATCAAAACGCTCCAAGGCATAAAATGAAACAAGCCTAAATAAGGAGTGAACGGTCTCTTGCGCGTTTCTAATGTGACTGTCAGAAAACGTTTAATCTTTGTTCTGATTTTTGGCGTGATCATCTTTTTGATTATCGATACAAGGCTTGGATATGTTCAATTTGTGCTGGGAGATAAGCTGACGTCTTTGGCAAAGGATTCGTGGAGCCGGAATCTCCCCTTTGAACCGGAACGCGGGGAAATTCTTGACCGGAACGGGGTCAAGCTTGCGACAAATCAAAGCGCGCCGTCTGTTTTGGTCGTCCCGAAGCAGGTCGACAACCCCATCAGAACGAGCAAACTGCTGGCCAATGTATTGAATATGTCAGAGGAAAAAGCGTACAAACACGTGACGAAAAAAACTTCCATTGAAAGGATCAATCCGGAAGGGCGGAAAATATCCCACGAAAAAGCAAAAGAAGTCAGGGATTTGAATTTAAAAGGCGTTTATATCGCAGAAGACAGCATCCGTCATTACCCGTTCGGCAGCTATCTGTCCCATGTCCTCGGTTTTGCGGGGATCGACAACCAGGGGCTGCTTGGACTTGAAGCGTTTTACGATGACGATCTGAAGGGCGAAAAAGGCTATGTGAAGTTTTATTCTGATGCAAAGGGAAAAAGAATGCCGGGCGAAGCTGATGACTATACGCCGCCAAAAGACGGTCTCGATATGAAGCTGACGATCGATTCGCGGGTGCAGACGATCATGGAGCGCGAGTTTGACATCGCTGAAGCCAAATACAACCCGGACGGGATGGTCGGCGTGGCGATGAATCCGAAAAACGGCGAGATTTTGGCGATGGTGAGCAGGCCGGATTTTGATCCGGCAAACTATAAATCTGTCGATCCGAAAATCTATAACCGGAATTTGCCGGTATGGAGCACATACGAACCGGGGTCGACATTCAAGATCATTACGCTTGCGGCAGCCCTTGAAGAACAAAAGGTCAATCTGCAGAAAGATCATTTCTATGATAAGGGATCTGTTGAAGTCGACGGGGCGAGGCTGAAATGCTGGAAGCGGGGCGGGCACGGATCGCAGTCGTTTCTCGAAGTCGTCCAAAATTCGTGCAACCCGGGCTTTGTCGAGCTGGGCCAGCGGCTCGGCAAGGAAAAACTGTTCAGCTACATTAAAGATTTCGGCTTTGGCAAAAAAACCGGGATCGACCTTCAGGGGGAAGGTACAGGCATTTTGTTCCCGCTTGACCGCGTCGGCCCCGTCGAACAGGCGACAACAGCCTTCGGGCAGGGTGTATCAGTGACGCCGATTCAGCAGGTGGCAGCCGTATCAGCGGCGGTCAACGGAGGAACACTGTATACGCCGTACATCGCGAAAGAATGGATCGATCCAGTCACAAAACAAACCGTCAAAAAACAGACGCCGATGCCGAAAAAGAAGGTCATCTCTGAAGAAACGTCCAAACAAATCCGCTATGCGCTCGAGAGCGTCGTCGCCCAAGGGACGGGGCGGAATGCGTTTGTCGACGGCTACCGCGTCGGCGGCAAAACGGGTACCGCGCAAAAAGTAAAAGACGGAAAATACTTGAAAAACAACCATATCGTTTCATTTATCGGCGCTGCGCCTTCTGACGATCCGAGCATCGTCGTCTACGTTGCCGTCGATAATCCGAAAGGAACGATTCAATTCGGGGGTACCGTCGCGGCTCCGATCGTCGGCAATATTATGAGAGACAGCCTTCCGCAGCTCGGCATTGAAAAGCGGAAAGACCAAATCGAACGCAAGTACCAGTGGCTGGACAAAAAACTTGTGGAAGTCCCGAACCTTATAGGGCTGTCTGTGACAGAGCTTGAACCGCTGCTTATCAATCTCAACCTGAAAGCGTCGGGGAAAGGGGACGTCGTCGTTCAGCAATCCCCGAAACCGGGCGAGAAGGTAAAAGAGGGTTCGACCATCCGCATATATCTTGACGACCAAGATTGATATAACGATAGACAAAAACGGCAGCCGGCTTTCTCAGCGGTTGCCCGTTTTTCAAAAAATGCATAGATTTTAAAGGATTAGCTGGATGTCTCCTCTTTTTTGCGCTAAAATATGAACTGTATGTCTGGCGCACCTTAAGTGGGCGCAAACCGTAAAAAAACGGGACAGCGAATGAGATCCAATAGAACGCGAGAGGTTTGATACAATGAAATTAACGAAGCTTCTTACATACTTAAAAAACGAACCTTCCTATAAAGGACAAGAAGACCCTGACATTACTTCGATCGAAATGGATTCAAGGGAAGTCAAGACAGGAAGTCTTTTTGTTTGTATAAAAGGATATACAGTCGACGGGCACGATTACGCCCGGCAGGCGGCTGAAAAAGGAGCGGTGGCGATCGTGGCCGAAAGGCAGGTCGATGCCGATGTTCCCGTGATTATCGTCCGCCGTTCGAAAAGGGCGCTTGCCGTGCTTTCCGATGCCTTCTACGGCCAGCCGACCAAGCGGCTCAGACTCGTCGGCATCACCGGCACGAACGGGAAGACGTCGACGTCCCACATGGCTGAAGAAATCTTCAGGAAAGCGGGCTGCAAGACGGGTCTGATCGGCACGATGTACACGAAGATCAACGATGAGACATTCGATGTGAAAAATACGACGCCTGAAAGCGTAACTCTCCAAAAAACGTTCAAAAAAATGGTTGACCGCGAAGTGGATACAGCCATTATGGAAGTTTCTTCACACGCTCTTCATATGGGCCGGGTGCACGGCTGTGATTACGATATCGCCGCTTTTACCAACCTGACGCAGGATCACCTCGATTATCATCAGACAATGGACGAATACAAGCATGCGAAAAGCCTTCTTTTTTCACAGCTCGGCGGTTCTTTTAACCACGAACATCCGAAGTGGGCCGTTTTAAATGCAGATGATCCTGCTTCAGAATACTTTGCCCAGGTCACGTCAGCCCATCTTCTGACTTACGGAATCTCCAATCGTGCCGATATCATGGCAGACAATATCGAGATGGCCCCGAAAGGGACAACCTTTGATCTCGTGACGCCGAAAGGGACGGAACGGGTGACGATCCCGCTCGTCGGCCGGTTTAACGTGTATAACGTGCTGACGGCGGCAGCGATCGGCTTTGCCGCGGATATTCCGTTTTCCGTGATTGTCGAAGCGATTAAGGGTTTGAAGGGCGTGAGAGGAAGATTTGAACTCGTTGATGCCGGACAGGACTTTCCGGTGATCGTCGACTACGCCCATACGCCGGACAGCCTTGAAAACGTCCTGAACACGTGCAGGGGCCTGACGGAAGGGAAGCTGTTTGTCGTCGTCGGCTGCGGGGGCGGACCGCGATAAGACAAAGCGCCCGAAAATGGCGAAAATCGCGGCTGAATTGGCGGATGAGCCGGTCTTTACAGCCGATAACCCGAGAAGCGAGGATCCGCTCGCGATTTTGCGAGACATGGAAGAAGGGGTCAAAGGCGCTTATTATCACAGCATCGTCAACCGCGAGCAGGCGATCTTTTTCGCAATCGCAAACGCCAAAAAAGGCGACGTAGTCCTCATCGCCGGCAAAGGCCATGAAACCTATCAGCAAATCGGCGGCGAGACCTTCGACTTTGACGATGCCGAAGTGGCGAAACGAGCTGTTCTTGAGCTGAAATAAAACGAAAAAGATCTAGAGGAAAGAGTTGTTAAAGTGATGGATGCGTTCAAAATAAATCAACATATGAAAAAAAACGGTGAATATGATAAATGCGTATGCTGTTTCTTAAAAATCGGGGAAGGAGAGGAAAACAATGCTTGAACAAGTGATTTTGTTTACGATCATCATCGGCTTTTTAATCAGCGTTGTTTTGTCTCCGGTGTTCATCCCGTTTTTAAGAAGGCTGAAATTCGGTCAGAGCATCCGCGAGGAAGGGCCGAAGTCCCACCAGAAAAAATCGGGTACGCCGACGATGGGCGGCGTGATGATCATCATATCGATCATCATCACAACGATTGCCATGACGATCAAATTTTCCGAAGTCAGCATGAATATGTTCATGCTGCTGTTCGTTACGGTTGGGTACGGACTGCTCGGCTTTTTGGATGATTATATAAAAGTTGCGATGAAGCGGAACCTCGGCCTTACGTCAAAGCAAAAGCTCATCGGGCAAATCGTGATTGCCGCCGTGTTCTACGCCGTCTACTATGCTCAAGGGCTGCCGACGGACATCCGCATTCCGGGCACGGACGTATCGTTTGATCTCGGCTTTGTTTATCCGATCCTTGTGATCTTTATGCTTGTGGGCGGCTCAAACGCCGTCAACTTGACAGACGGGCTTGACGGGCTTTTGTCCGGGACAGCGGCGATTGCTTTCGGAGCATTTGCAATTTTGGCATGGAATCAGTCGCAATACGATGTCGCGATTTTCTCGGTTGCCGTCGTCGGGGCTGTTTTAGGCTTCCTTGTCTTCAACGCACATCCTGCGAAGGTCTTCATGGGAGATACGGGATCGCTTGCCCTTGGGGGCGCGATCGTGACGGTTGCGATTTTAACGAAGCTCGAAATTCTGCTCGTGATCATCGGCGGTGTATTCGTCATCGAAACCCTTTCTGTCATCTTGCAGGTAATCTCGTTTAAAACGACAGGTAAACGAATCTTTAAAATGAGCCCGCTTCATCATCACTATGAGCTTGTGGGCTGGTCGGAGTGGAGAGTTGTCGTCACATTTTGGACAGCGGGTCTTCTGCTTGCCGTCTTAGGAATATACATCGAGGTGTGGTTATAAGTGGATACTCAAGATTTATTACAAAATAAAAACGTCCTTGTTTTGGGACTGGCAAAAAGCGGATATGCGGCTGCTTCGATCCTGCATGAAAGAGGCGCACACGTTGTGGTGAACGACCAAAAGCCTTTTGAAGAAAACGAGGAGGCCCAGATTCTTGCCGAAAAAGGGGTCGAAGTCATCTGCGGCTCCCATCCGACGGAGCTGTTCGACCTCCATTCCATCAGCATCCTGATCAAAAATCCGGGCATTCGCTATGAAAACCCGATGGTCGAGGAAGCGATGAAAAGAAACATTCCCGTCTGGACGGAAGTCGAGCTCGCCTATCATCTGACCGATGCGCCGTTCATCGGCATTACAGGTTCAAACGGAAAAACGACAACGACAACGCTTGTTTATGAAATGCTGAAAGCCGATTCCAAAAAAGCGCTTGTTGCGGGAAATATCGGAACGGCTGCGAGCGATGTGGCTAACCGGGCGAAAGGGGACGAATGGATCGTTACAGAGCTTTCCTCTTTTCAATTGATGGGGACGCATCAATTCAGGCCGAAAATCGGTTTATTATTAAACGTATTTGACGCCCACCTTGATTATCACCATTCACGGGAGAATTACGAGCTTGCCAAGCAGCAGATATACCGAAATCAATCGGAAACAGACGTTGCCGTTGTCAATTTGGACGATGATACCGTTGTGAGGCTCGCCGAGTGTTCAAAAGCGGAAAAGGTCTGCTTCTCTGTCAGACAAGAGCTCGAACACGGAGCATGTGTCAAAGACGGAATCATCATGTTTAACGATCAGCAGGTCATGCCGCTGAAAGATGTCGTGCTGCCGGGCGAGCACAATCTTGAGAACATTTTGGCCGCAGTGTGCATCGTCAAAACGGCGGGAGTTTCCAATGAGGCGATCCGCCGGGTGCTGACGAGCTTTACAGGGGTTAAGCACAGAATGCAGTACGTGGCCACGATTCAAAACAGAACGTTTTACAATGACAGCAAAGCGACGAACATCCTCGCGACGAAAAAGGCGCTATCTTCCTTTGAAAAACCGGTGATTTTGCTTGCGGGGGGGCTTGACCGCGGAAACGAATTTGACGAATTAAAGCCGCACATGTCCTCGGTTAAAGCGATCATCACATTCGGCGAAACAGCGCCGAAGTTTGAGAAGCTGGCTGAGGATTTGGGAATACAACAGGTTAAACGTGTCGATAATGTTGAACAAGCAGCATCTGCGGCGTTCAGCCTGTCAGACGAAGGAGATGTCATTCTTCTGTCACCGGCATGCGCAAGCTGGGATCAGTACAAAACATTTGAAGAACGTGGTGACATGTTTGTAAACGCCGTGCATATGCTTAAATAAGGGCTTGTCTTTTAGTCTGAAAGCCCAAAGAAATGAAGCTTGGGGTGTTCGGCTTTGCAAACAAAAAAAACGTCACCGGATTTTTTACTGGTTATCATTACGTTATTACTGTTAACAATCGGGCTCATCATGGTATACAGCGCCAGCGCGGTATGGGCGACATACAAATATGACGATTCCTTTTTCTTTGCCAAACGGCAGCTGTTGTTTGCCGGCATCGGGATCATCGCCATGTTTTTCATTATGAACGTCGACTACTGGACGTGGAGGACGTATGCGAAAATCCTGATTATCGTTTGTTTTTTTCTCTTGGTCATCGTTCTCATTCCGGGGATCGGCATGGAGCGAAACGGATCGCGGAGCTGGATCGGCGTCGGCGCGTTCAGCATTCAGCCGTCCGAATTTATGAAGCTTGCGATGATCGCGTTTTTAGCCAAGTTTTTATCGGAAAGGCAAAAGAACATCACATCGTTCAGAAAAGGCTTTGTGCCGGCGCTCGGGATTGTCTTTTCCGCGTTTCTCATCATCATGATGCAGCCTGACCTCGGAACGGGAACGGTCATGGTCGGCACGTGCATCGTCATGATCTTTGTGGCCGGGGCGAGGATTTCGCACTTTGTGTTTCTCGGTCTGATCGGCCTCAGCGGCTTTGCCGCCCTCGTCCTGTCGGCCCCATACCGGATCAAAAGGATTACGTCTTACTTAAACCCGTGGGAAGACCCTTTAGGAAGCGGCTTTCAGATCATTCAGTCGCTTTACGCGGTCGGCCCGGGCGGACTTTTTGGCCTCGGACTCGGCCAGAGCAGACAGAAATTCTTTTATCTCCCTGAGCCGCAGACGGACTTTATTTTTGCGATTCTGTCGGAAGAGCTCGGATTTATCGGAGGATCGCTCATTCTGCTGCTCTTCAGCGTCCTTTTATGGAGAGGCATCAGAATCGCGTTGGGCGCGCCCGATTTATACGGCAGCTTCGTCGCTGTCGGAGTCATTTCGATGATCGCGATCCAGGTGATGATCAATATCGGAGTCGTCACCGGATTGATTCCTGTAACAGGCATTACCCTCCCGTTCTTAAGCTACGGAGGGTCATCGCTTACCCTGATGCTGATGGCGGTCGGCGTGCTGCTCAATGTCAGCAGGTATTCAAGATATTAGCGTCAACATCGTTTTGCCGGATAACCCTGTTCGAAAAAGCAGGGTTATCGTCATGTACATAAGAAATGAGGGGGAAACCAGATGCGGATCGTTGTAAGCGGAGGCGGAACGGGCGGACATATCTATCCCGCCCTCGCATTTATTAAAGAAGTCAAACAGCACCATCCCGACGTGGAGTTTTTGTACATCGGAACAGAGAAGGGCCTTGAGAAAAATATCGTCGAGCGGGAAAACATCCCTTTTAAAGCGATTGATATCACGGGCTTTAAACGAAAGCTTTCATTTGAAAACGTCAAAACGGTGATGCGGTTTTTAAAAGGAGTCAAGGAGTGCAAGAAGGAGCTAAAACGCTTTAAGCCCGATGCGGTGATCGGAACGGGCGGCTACGTGTGCGGACCGGTCGTGTATGCCGCTTCGAAATTGGGAATTCCGACGATCATACACGAGCAGAACAGCCTTCCGGGACTCACCAATAAATTTTTATCCAAATATGTTGATAAGGTAGCCATTTGTTTTGAAGAGGCAAAAGCACATTTTCCGGCTGAAAAAGTTGTATTCACCGGAAACCCGAGGGCCTCTGAAGTCGTCTCAATAAAAGGGGCCCAGTCTCTCAAGTCCCTCGGGCTTCAGGAAAACAAGAAAACGGTTCTCATTTTCGGAGGAAGCCGCGGCGCCGCTCCGATCAACAAAGCTGTGATCGGCATGCAGCAGGAGCTCAAAACACGGGATTATCAAGTTCTTTATGTTACAGGGGAAGTTCACTATGATAAAGTAACGGAAGAGCTAAATAAACAGGGCGCGGCCGAAAATATGGCCGTCAAACCGTTTTTGCATCAAATGCCGGAATATTTAAAAGCGCTGGATGTCATCGTGGCGCGGGCCGGTGCGACGACCATCGCCGAAATCACCGCGCTCGGCATTCCGAGCGTCCTGATTCCGAGCCCGTATGTTACCGCCAACCACCAGGAAGTCAATGCGCGCTCGCTCGGCGACCGGAACGCCGCAGTCGTTTTGAAAGAATCAGAGCTTAATGGACAGCGGCTCATTCAGGCGATCGATCATATTTTACAAGACGAAGAAACGTTACAAGAGATGAGCGAGCGTACAAAGTCCCTCGGTGTTCCAGACGCTGCCCAGCGTTTGTATCAAGTATTGAATGAACTAAAGCAAGCGAAATAAGTTTATAAGAGTTTTTGGAGGTTTTTCGATGGATAAGGTGATACAAGAATTAAAAGATCTTCAAGTCGGCAAAGTTCTGGAAAATGAACCGCTCGCAAATCATACGACGATTAAAATCGGCGGCCCTGCCGATTGTCTCGTCATTCCAAAGGACATTCAGGCAGTCCGCGATACGATGGAAGTCGTGAAAAAGCATGGCGTCCAATGGAGGGCGATCGGCAGAGGCTCAAACCTTCTCGTTCTTGATGAAGGCATTAGGGGCGTCGTCATCAAGCTTGGAGCAGGGCTCGATCATATGGAAATCGACGGCGAGCAGGTGACGGTCGGCGGAGGCTATTCCGTCGTGCGGCTGTCTACTGGCATCAGCAAAAAAGGGCTTTCAGGCCTTGAATTTGCTTCAGGCATTCCGGGATCTGTCGGGGGAGCGGTATACATGAATGCCGGCGCCCACGGCTCCGATATCAGCCGGATTTTGGTTAAAGCTTTGATTCTCTTTGAAGACGGGACGATGGAATGGCTGACGAACGAAGAGATGGAATTCAGCTACCGCACATCAATCCTGCAGAACAAGCGGCCGGGCATTTGCCTTGAAGCGGTTCTGCAGCTCGAACAAAAAGAGCGCGATGCGATCGTCGCACAAATGCAAAAAAACAAAGACTACCGGAAGGAAACGCAGCCTGTCTCAAACCCTTGCGCGGGAAGCATCTTCAGAAATCCCCTCCCGGATCACGCCGGAAGGCTCGTTGAACAGGCCGGGCTGAAAGGGCATCAGATCGGCGGAGCAAAGGTTTCCGAAATGCACGGCAACTTCATCGTCAACGCAGGCGGCGCAACCGCAAAAGACGTTCTTGATTTGATTGCGTTTATCCAAAAAACGATTAAAGAAAAATACGATATCGACATGCACACGGAAGTTGAAATCGTCGGAGAAAAACGGTAAACGACAAGACCGCCTTATGATATAATGTAACAAAAACAAACGGCATCTTTAGTATGTCGTTTGTTTCGCTAACGGAAGTTTTTCATTTTCAAGGTTTGGAGACTTAGCGTCTTCTTCCCGAATAAATATAAGCAAATAAAAGTTTTTTTGTCTGCTTGATTGAACCTGAGGTGAGCCCAACGTGAAACCCGGTATTGATAAGGAAAAAGTAGTAAATATAGAAGAGCGGATTCCAAAAATCAAAGAACAGAGAAAGCAAAAGGCGAACCGCCGGCTGATCACATTTATTCTGCTTTTTTTTACGATGATGCTGATCATCATCTACCTTCAGACCCCGATCAGCAAGGTGTCCGAAGTCGAGATCAAAGGCAATCAAAACGTTCCGGCAGACGACGTCATTTCACAGTCCCAAATCTATAAAGGGCAGACGGAATTCTGGAGCCTCAGTAAAGAAAAAACCGAAAAAAGGCTGGAGGAAAATAAATTAATAAAAAAAGCCGAAGTATCAAAAAAGCTGCCCAACAAAATCGCAATCTCGATCGAAGAATATAAGAGTATCGCGTTTTTGCAAAAGCATAATGTGTATTACTCGGTGCTTGAAAACGGGACGGTCCTCCCTGAAGAAGTGACGCCGACTGACAACGGACCGATATTGAACGGCTGGACGGAGGACAAAAAGCTCGTTCAAATGGCCAAACAGCTTGACAAACTCCCTGATTCAGTAAAGGATTCGATTTCTGAGATCGACTACGCCCCTCAAAAATCAAACCCTTGGCTTGTCAGGCTTTATATGAATGACGGCTACATCGTCACGGCTTCAATTAAAACGTTTGCGAAGAATATGAAGAACTATCCCGCCATCGTCAGCCAGCTTCCAAAAGGAGAAAAAGGCATCATCCATTTGGAAGTTGCGGCATACTTCGAATCTCTGCAAAAGAAATCCAAAGACAGCAAGAAGGAAGACGGACGTTGAAGAGACATACGGTCAACCTCTCACTTGCCATGCTCGTATTGGGTTTCCTTTTGTCTTTTTCCTACCAGTTCACAAAAGAAAACAAAGGCCGCGGAGAAGCCGCAGAAGACTGGAAAACGGAATATTCCCTCCGCGACCGGCTGATAACGGAGGAAAAGCAGAACAAAGCGCTGGAAAAGGAATTATACAAGAAACAGCAGGAAGTACAAAAAACAGAGGCATCGCTCAAAAACGAGAAAAAGGAATACTACAACATTGTTGAAGATGTTGAAAGATACAGAATGTTTGTCGGCGAAATCGGCGTTCAGGGAAAAGGCATTGAAGTCACGCTGAAAGATTCATCATATGTGCCGGAAGGGGAGAATGTAAACAATTATATTGTTCATGAAAGCCACATTTTCCGCCTGCTGAATGAATTGTGGATCTCAGGCGCGGCCGCTGTATCGATTAACGGACAGCGCGTGACGCATCATTCCTATATTTCCTGCAACGGACCGGTCATCACGGTTGACGGCACCCAGCATCCGGCTCCGTTTGTCGTTTCGGCCATCGGGGAGGCAGACGTGCTGTTCTCTGCGCTAAACATAGAGGGAGGCATCGTCGACCAGCTGACCCGGGACCATGTTTCAGTCAGCATCGAGAAAAAAGATAAAATCGAGATGGAGCCTCTTTTGAAACAAGGAGAATGAAGAAGAAAAGTTGGTGGGCGGATCTTGAAAAAACACGATCGTTCCGTCAGTTTAAGCGCTTTGATGCTCATATTCGGGATCATGCTGGCCGTACAGTTTAATTCCTTGAAGGAGCCCGAAGTCCGCGACACAAGGGATATTTGGCAGCTTCGCGAGGATTTAAAAAAGGAACAGAAAAAGCAGCTTGAATTGATCGGCGAAATCGACAAATACGAAAACATGCTCGGCACGTACAGCCGGGAGGAAGACCATTCGCGGACAAAAGCGCTGAATGACACCCTTCAGCACTTAAAAAAACAGGCCGGCTTCACCGATGTCACCGGCAGCGGCATCACGATCACGATCTCCCGGCTGTTCTCCGATGAATTAACGGGAGAGCCCCTCAAAAACCCGCCCCCTGATCTTTTGAAAAAGCTGATCAATGAATTAAACATGTATGAGGCGGAGGACATTTCCATCAATGACAGGAGGGTTGTCAATACGACCGTGATCAGAGACATCAATGGAACGACGAAAATAGACGGTTATCCATTGGACAACTATCCGATAACAGTAAAAGTCATTGGGAAAGACGCCGATAAACTATATAGCCGAATGAATGCTTCATCCCTTCAAGATCTGTTTGCGGGAGAAAATCTGGATTTGCAAATCAACAGACCTGAAAAACGCATCAAAATCAAGGCTTACGACGGTCAAATGCAAGTGGCACCATTGAAACCGCTCGAAAAATCAAAAGGAGAGAATTCCTAATGTGGCTTCCGGTTTTAGGGCTTTTGCTCGGAATTGCCATCGGGTTCAGCACGAACTTAACAATTCCGGAAGAGTACTCGAATTATTTGTCTTTAGCCATTCTCGCATCGCTTGATACGCTGATCGGGGGAATAAGGGCCCATTTACAATGTGTATACGATGAACTAGTTTTTGTGTCGGGCTTTTTTTTTAACATCATTCTCGCGATAAGTTTGGCTTTTCTGGGCGTTCATCTTGGTGTAGACTTGTATTTAGTCGGCATGTTCGCATTTGGCGTCAGACTGTTTCAAAACATAGCGGTCATCAGAAGAATATTGCTCGCCAAATGGACGGCCACAAGGAGAAAAAAATAAAAAAAATCGGATTTAAAAGAGGATATACATAGGATATAACGAATATTCACAGTAATCCTAAAAACTAAACAGAAGCGTGTTGGTTCGTTATTTATTGTTACACACTTGTAAAACCAGATTCATTGTATTGTTGTTCGGCAAATAATAGAATAGAATTGACTGAAATGTGAGGAGGTGCCATAGAATGAACAACAATGAACTTTACGTCAGTCTAGACATCGGTACGTCCAATATAAAAGTGATCGTCGGTGAAATGTCAGATGAATCGCTTAACATTATCGGAGTCGGAAATGTTCCCTCAGAGGGGCTGAAAAAAGGATCAATCGTTGATATAGATGAAACGGTTCATTCTATAAAAAAAGCGTTTGAACAAGCTGAAAGAATGATAGGTTTTCCGCTGAGACACGCCATTGTCGGCGTTAACGGCAACTACATCCATATCCAGGATACGAACGGGGTTGTGGCGGTTTCAAGCGAAAACAAGGAGATACACGTTGAAGATGTACGCCGGGTCATGGAGGCGGCCCAAGTCGTTTCCATCCCTCCAGAACAGCTGATTGTCGATGTGATTCCGCGGCAATTTATCGTTGACGGAAGAGGCGACATAACGGATCCGAAGAAGATGCTCGGCGTCCGCCTTGAAGTTGAAGGCTCGCTGATCACCGGTTCAAAAACGATTCTACATAACCTGCTCCGCTGCGTGGAACGGGCGGGAATTGAAATTACGGATATATGCCTGCAGCCGCTGGCTGCCGGATCTGTCGCTTTATCGAAGGACGAAAAAAACCTCGGGGTGGCTTTAATCGATATCGGCGGCGGCTCGACGACGGTTGCCGTATTTGAAAACGGCCATCTGCTCGCAACCCGCGTCGTTCCGCTCGGGGGCGAAAACATTACGAAGGACATTTCGATCGGTCTCCGCACGTCTACGGATGAGGCTGAGAGGGTGAAAAAACAGTTTGGACATGCTTTCTACGAAGAGGCGTCAGACGAGGAAGCATTCGAGGTCGCCGTGATCGGGACAGACCAAAAACAGACGTTTACCCAGCGGGAAGTGGCTGACATCATCGAAGCCAGGCTCGAGGAAATCTTTTTGTTTGTGGCGGAAGAGCTTCGGAGCATGGGGATTAAAGAATTGCCCGGCGGGTTCGTCCTTACGGGCGGACAGGCGGGAATGCCGGGTGTCCTCAGCCTCGCACAGGAAGTTCTTCAAAACAACGTCAGAGTGGCTAGCCCGAATTATATCGGCGTGAGGGAGCCCCAATACATGACAGGGGTCGGGCTCATCCAATTCGCATACCGGAACGCAAAAATCCAAGGCAGAAAAGTAGGCTTTAAAATGCCGGCGGAAGCGGTTCAGGAAGTCGCGGCAACTCACCAGAAAGAAGTGCAGCAGCGTCCGAAGCCAAAATCCAAGCAGCAGGCTCAACCTGAGAAAAAGCAAAGCAAAATGAAGAAAATATTTAACTTCTTTTGGGAATAGAGATTAGTCATTCGACGGATTAGGAGGATATAGCATGTTAGAGTTTGAAACAAATATAGACGGCTTAGCATCGATTAAAGTAATTGGAGTAGGTGGCGGCGGAAACAATGCCGTCAATCGGATGATCGAAAATGACGTTCAGGGAGTCGAGTTTATCGCGGTCAACACCGATGCTCAAGCCCTTAACCTTTCAAAAGCGGAAACGAAAATGCAGATCGGCGCGAAGCTGACGCGCGGCCTCGGCGCCGGTGCCAATCCGGAAGTCGGCAAAAAAGCGGCAGAGGAAAGCAAAGAACAGATCGAAGAAGCGTTAAAAGGCGCTGACATGGTGTTCGTTACAGCCGGAATGGGCGGAGGAACAGGAACAGGAGCCGCACCGGTTATCGCTCAAATCGCCAAAGACCTCGGCGCTCTGACTGTCGGCGTCGTGACAAGACCGTTTACGTTTGAAGGAAGAAAAAGACAGCTTCAAGCTGCAGGCGGCATTTCGGCAATGAAGGAATCTGTCGACACATTGATTGTCATCCCGAATGACAGACTTCTTGAGATCGTTGATAAAAATACACCGATGCTTGAAGCGTTCCGCGAAGCGGATAACGTCCTGCGCCAAGGTGTTCAGGGCATTTCAGACCTGATTGCAACACCGGGACTGATCAACCTTGACTTCGCCGATGTCAAAACGATCATGTCAAACAAGGGATCTGCACTGATGGGTATCGGTATCGCCACAGGCGAAAACCGCGCTGCCGAAGCCGCTAAAAAAGCCGTTTCCAGCCCGCTTCTTGAAACGGCGATTGACGGCGCACAAGGCGTCCTCATGAACATTACGGGCGGAACGAACCTGAGCCTGTATGAAGTGCAGGAAGCAGCTGATATCGTCGCTGCTGCGTCAGATCAGGACGTCAACATGATCTTCGGATCTGTCATCAATGAAAACTTAAAAGACGAGATTGTCGTAACCGTTATTGCGACCGGGTTTATCGAACAGGAGCCGGATTCAGCAAAGCCGCAGAACAGACCTTTAAACCAAGGCTTTAAACAGCATCAGCCAGCTCCGAAGCGCGAACCGAAGCGCGACGAACAGGTCAGCATGCCTCACCGCAGCCAATCCCAGCCTGCTGAGGATACGCTTGACATCCCGACTTTCTTGAGAAACCGCAATAAACGCTAATGAATAAACGAGAGGCTGCTGATCCGTTCAGCAGCCTTTTAAAATTGAAACTCCATTGAATTCCCCCGAAACAACCAGAACAAAAGGCTTGCCGCTCAACACTGCCTTTCTGCCTAAAATCACGCGACGCCGGCAAGTACGGCGGACTATACCGTAAAAATGCGGATGCGTAAAAAGTATCAATTTATCGATCAATTGCAGCACGGTGACAAAAACCGACAAAATCTACGAGCTTTTTCTTTTACATTATAGATGCCTTCTTTTTTCTAGACATAGAAATGCAAGAAGCGGCAAATCGCGACTAGATTCGCAATGTAAAAGGAGGATGCCAGTTGAAGAAAAAGCCAATATATCGCACATTGACGTGCGCGGCAATTATCGGTGCACTGCTGGTGCCCGGGGCTGTTCAAGCCGACGGCGGCACAGCGGGGAAAGACGTGAAAGGACATAATAAAATATCAGACTCTCTTTACAAGGACTTTGAATCAAACGAAAAGGTCACATTTTTAATTAAAATGAAAGATCAGGCCAATCCGCAGCATACCGCACGAGTGGCAGAGACGAATGCCAAGGCGAGCATTATGACTAAGAAAAGGGTAAAAGAGCTCAAACGTTCGGCGGTTCTCACCTCTTTAAAGACAAAAGCCGAAAACACGCAAAAAGACTTGAAAACGTATTTGCAGACACAAACGAAAAAAGGTGCCGCATCGCAGGTGGAATCATTTTATATCGTAAATGGAATGGCGGTGACGGCCACAAAAGAAGTGATGGAAAAAATAGCGGCGTTTCCAGAAGTGGAGAAGGTGCTTCCAAATCAAACGATCAAATTGAGCGAAACGGAAAAAGCCGCAATCGATACAACGTCGAAAGCTTCATCTTCCGAGGCAGCGGCAAACATCAAGCAAGTGCATGCACCTGATGTCTGGAAAAAACGGTATAAAGGCAAAGGAACTGTCGTCGCATCGATCGATACCGGCGTTGAATGGGATCATCCGGCATTAAAGAAAAAATACCGCGGATATAATCCTTCAAAGCCGAACAGCCCGAACAACGAATATAACTGGTTTGACGCCACAAGCAATAAAAAAACGCCATACGACGATCTCGGCCACGGCACACACGTGACCGGAACGATGGTCGGATCAGAATCAGGCGGAAAAAACCAGATCGGTGTTGCACCTACTGCGAAATGGATCGCTGTCAAAGCTTTTTCACAAGAGGGCGGAAGTGAAAAAGACCTTTTAGAAGCGGGCGAATGGATTTTGGCGCCGAAAGATGCAAAAGGGAAACCGCACCCTGAAAAAGCTCCGGATGTCGTCAATAATTCCTGGGCCGGCGAACGCGGGCTTAATGAATGGTATCGCGACATGGTGAAGGCTTGGCGTGCGGCGGATATTTTCCCGGTATTTGCAGCTGGGAATGTGAGCGAAACCGAGCCGGGCGGACCTGGATCTGTCGAAAATCCTTCCAACTATCCGGAATCTTTTGCAATCGGAGCGGTTGACAGTACGAATGCTTTAGCCGATTTTTCATTGCAGGGGCCATCTCCATACGATGAAGTCAAACCGGACCTTTCCGCTCCCGGCGTGAGCATCCGCTCAGCTTATCCGGGACACAGATACGCAACGATGGACGGCACATCGATGGCAACTCCGCATGTTTCAGGCGTTGTTGCATTAATGAGGCAAGCCGATCCGAACATCACCGTTGATGAAATCGAGCGCATTTTGCGGAAAACGGCGAAGCCTCTGACGGACAAAACGTTTAAAAGTTCGCCAAACAACGGGTATGGATACGGATTGGTCGATGCGCTAAAAGCGTTCAAAGAGGCCAAGAAATAAATATCTTCTCAAAAAAGACAAAACCTTTTACCGGTTTTGTCTTTTTTTAACTAATTTTAAAAAGCCATGACAAATAACGACAAAAAAATAAACCAATATTTACTATATTTAAATGAACAACCCGGTCAGACAAAACATTACAAACGAGAGGGGGATGTCTGCTTTTACGCATTTTAATTGAAAAAGGGGGATTTCATTTGAAAAGAAAGCTGAAAAAGAAGGCCTTCTGCTCCATGTTAAGCGGGCTTCTGGCCGCATCTATGCTGATGCCCGCCGCTTCTGCCGCAGAATCGGCATCACCGCTCACTTCTTACAAAGAACAAGCAAAACAAAATGCTTCCACCAAGAAAAAAATTTCGTCATCTCTTGTCAAACAATTCAAAAAAGAAGATCAAGTCACGTTTTTGATTAAAATGAAAGATCAAGTCGACACGCAAAAAGTCGCGAAACAGGCGGAAAAGAAAGCAAAATCGAAATCTTTGAGCTCGGTGAAAGCGGAATATCAAAAACGCTCAGCAATTGTTTCGTCATTAAGAATCAAAGCGGATGAGACGCAAAGCCATCTTCAAAGCTATTTAAAAAAGCAAGCGAAAAAAGGCAAAGCAAAAGATATTCGCTCATTTTACATCGTGAACGGAATGGCGGTCAAGGCGACAAAAGACGTGATGGAGCAGGTGGCTTCCTTTCCGGAAGTCGAAAAAGTGCTTCCGAATGAAACGAGGCACCTGATTAAACCGGTCAACAAGTCCGTCAGCAAAAAATCGGTCCAGGCCAGTGACGGTATCGAATGGAACATTGATCAAATCGGCGCTCCGAAAGCATGGGAGGCAGGGTATGACGGAAGTGGAACCGTCGTCGCTTCCATCGATACGGGCGTTCAGTGGGATCACCCGGCGCTTAAAGAAAAGTACCGCGGATACGATCCGGCGCATCCTGACAGTCCAGATCACGAATTCAACTGGTTTGACGCAACAGCCGGAAGATCAGAGCCTTACGACGACCTTGAGCATGGAACGCATGTAACAGGCACAATGGTCGGCTCAGAGCCCGGCGGCAAAAATCAGATCGGAGTTGCGCCTGGATTGCGGTGAAAGCTTTTTCCGAGGATGGCGGAACAGATGAGGATCTCCTCGAGGCGGGGGAATGGATTTTGGCGCCTAAGGACAAAGACGGGAATCCGCACCCTGAAATGGCTCCGGATGTCGTCAATAATTCCTGGGCAGGCAATGCCGGTCTTGATGAATGGTACAGGGACATGGTTAAAGCGTGGAGAGCCGCCGACATTTTCCCTGAATTTTCCGCAGGCAATGTCGATTTCTTTAACCCGGGAGGCCCGGCTTCAATCGCAAACCCGGCAAACTATCCGGAGGCGTTTGCAACGGGTGCGACAGACATCAACAAGAAACTGGGCGACTTTTCTTTGCTTGGTCCGTCCCCTTATGATGAGACAAAACCCGAAATCACCGCCCCCGGCGTAAACATTCGTTCATCGGTTCCGGGAAGCGGATATCAAGACGGCTGGGACGGCACTTCAATGGCCGGGCCGCATGTCTCGGCGGTTGCAGCACTTTTAAAACAAGCAGATTCATCGCTTTCCGTCGATGAAATTGAGCAGATTTTAATGGATACGGCAACACCTTTGACTGACAGCAAATTTACCGAATCACCGAACAACGGGTACGGCCACGGGCTCGTCAATGCGTATGAAGCGGTATCAGCCGTCACGGTAGGACTCGGCAAAGCCGAAGGCAAAGTCGGAAAAGAAGGGGAAGACCAAAAGCCGCCGTCCGTAAGCCATGAAGCGCAAAAAGAGGTATTTGCAGGCGCCGATATTCCGTTTACGGCTGAAGCAGAAGATGACGTCAGCATCATCTCGGTCAAACTGAGCTATAAAACGGATTCTTCCGATTGGAAGACGGTAGATGCGAAGCGAATCAGCGGCGACCATAAAAAAGGTTCGTATGAAGCGGTCATTCCTTCTTTGGAAGGAAAAGTCCTCACCTATAAGTGGATCGTTACGGACTTCGGCGGAAATCAAACGGAATCTGACGTATATGAAGTACCGATATCCCCGGCGGTGTCAACCGGCTATAAACAAGATTTTGAAAAGCCTGCGCTCGGATGGTCAAGCTACGGCGAAAAAAACTCGTGGCAGCAGGGAGTCCCGGAGTCAGGTCCGAAATCAGCCGCCTCAGGCAAGCAGGTATACGCGACAAACTTGACAGGGCCGTATGACGATTCAGCCAATATGAATCTTTTGATGCCTCCGGTCTACGTGCCAAAAAATCAAAAGCTGTTTCTTCATTTTAAGTACTGGCATGAATTTGAAGAGGACTTTGACTACGGCTTCGTTTTCATACAGCCTGAAGGTAAAGAAGAATGGGTGCAGGTCATTCAATTCAATGGCGTGACGCCTGATTGGATGGATGAAGAAATCGATCTGTCACAATACGCGGGGCAGAAGATCAAAATCATGTTTAACCTTCAATCTGACGACAGCATTTCAAAAGACGGCCTTTACATCGATGATGTCGAACTCATCAAGGAACCGAAAGGCGTCGGCAAGAAAAGCCGCTTAGGCGTTGAAAAACGTTCAGCGGGCATGAAGGACAGAAATTCGAAAAAGCAGACGATCGATCCGAAAAAAGCGAAACCTGCTGATGCCATCGTGCGCGGGCAGCAGAACGGAAAAGCGTTACCGGCTGTGCTTCCGCTCAGGGCAAAGGTGAGCGTGCTCGAAACGGGAAAATCGACATACTCAAGCCAAGCTGACGGATCATACAGCATGGCTCATTCGCCGGGAACGTATACGATGAAAGCCGAGGCGTACGGATATGAGTCAAGCGCTCAAACCGTAACCATTGAGGCTGATAAGACGACAGCCGCCGACTTCGTGCTGAAGGAATTGAAAAAAGGCACGATCACGGGGACTGTGAAAAACAAAAAAACCGGAGAACCCGTTCGAAACGCAAAGTTGTACATCCTTGAAGATGCGGCCGTCAAACCGGTGCAAACCGATGAAAACGGCAAGTATTCAATAACGGCCTACGAAAATTCCTACACGGTAAAAGTCGGGGCGAAAGGGTATTACAGCAGCGAATTTACGGTTGACTTAAAAGGCGATGTCACAAAAGACATTGAGCTCGACCCTTATCTCGGCTATCCGGGAGAAATCGGCTATGATGACGGAACCGCAGAAAACGCTTATGCTTTTTATGACAAAGGCAATGCGTTCGCCGTCAAAATGACGCTCGACAAAGGACAGGAAAAAGCGATGCTGAAAGGCGGTAGATTTAAATTTTGGGGAGCCGATTTTCCGGATCCGGGCGGCACCGATTTTGCGGTCGAAGTCTATGATGCGTCAGGCGACAAAGGATCTCCGGGCAAAAAAATCGCCGGCCCGTTCAAGGGTGAAGCGCTGCGGAACGGCGATTGGACCGAGGTTGATCTGAGCGAAGAGGGCATTATCGTCGGGAAGGATTTTTATCTCGTATATGTCCAAACGAACGATATGGATCATTCCCCTGGCCTCGCCACTGACGAAGACGGGGAATACTCTGGACGGAGCTTTCAATTTACGGACGGCGCCTGGTCGAAAACGCCTGCAGAACAAGGCAATTTCATGATCCGTGCCCTCGTCGACTACGAGGTATCAGTCCCGGTTATCACATCGCCGAAAGACGGACTGGTCACCAATCAGAAAAAAGTCGTCATCGAAGGAACGTCTTCTCCGACAACGACCGTGCATCTGTTTAACGGCAAGGAAGAAATCGGAACTGCAGAAACAACAGGAGACGGTACATTTTCAACAGAAATCGAGCTTCAAAAAGGGGAAAACGTCATAACCGCCAAAGCTTCCGCGGCTTCGGGAACGACGGATGCCTCATCTCCGGTGCGGATCATACTTGACCAGACAAAACCGCGGCTTTCCATTGATTCGCCTGAAGACGGATCGAAGCTTAACAAAGAAACCGTAACTGTAAAAGGCACCGTCTCAGACGATAATTTGGATTCGGTGAAAGTGAACGGCAAAAAAGCAACAGTTGAAAACGGCCAATATTCGGCCCGGATTCTCCTGGACAACGGGAAAAACGAAATCAAAGTGACAGCGGCTGACACGGCGGGAAATAAAACGACCAAAAAACGGACGATCGATGTAAACTTTGAAGCGCCGAACATTGCAAATTTAAAGCCGGATGAAGATCGGCAGCTGAAAACGGGAGAAACTGTAAAAATCGAGTTTGAAAGCAGCGCCGATTTGGATGCCGTGTTTGTCATCAGGATGCCGCTGACCAACGTAAAAACAGCCGCGCAAAACGTGACTGAACTTCCGCTGAGAGAAGTGTCGAAGGGCAAGTATGAAGGCTATTGGACCGCCACCTCGGCTTCAAAAGCAAAGGGAGCGGAAATCGAAGTCATCGTCCGCGATGATTACGGGAATGAAGCAAGAAAAACGGCAAAGGGCAAGCTGTATATAAATGAAAAACCTTAAATTAAATGTGAAGCGCTGTCGGATGACGACAGCGCTTCTTCTTTTTGTCATCGACAAATTCGGTATGAATTTCTCAAAAAATGTACCATCTGCGCAACATTAATTGACAGACTTTCCCTTTGGGCTTGATTTATACTTATGAAAACAACTATGCAGGAAAGAGAATACGAACCGAAAGGGGACGGATGTGGAAGTTTATTTGGATGCGATTTGGCTGTTGAATTTTTGTTTTGACTTGCTGCTTTTACTGTTGACCGCATTTATGCTGAAGCGGAGGGTTAAAAAGCGGAGGCTGATCTTAGGAGCGCTTATCGCGTCAAGCATCGTTCTGTTCATGTTTACTCCTTTTTCGCCGTATGTCCTCCATCCGGCCGGCAAGCTGTCTTTTTCCATCGTAATCGTTCTTTCGACTTTCGGGTTTAAACGGTTTCGCTTTTTTTTGCAGCATTTGTTTTCTTTTTATTTTGTCACTTTTTTAATGGGAGGGGGAATCATCGGAGTTCATTCTTTGATGGAGACGGACTCGATCTTGGAAAACGGCGTCTTTATGACCAATTGGTCCGGATTTGGCGACCCTGTCAGCTGGCTGTTTGTTGCTGCGGGATTTCCGGCTGTCTGGCTGTTTTCCAAAAAGCGTTTTGAGGACGTGGAGGCGAAAAAGATCCAATACGAAGAACGCGTTTTGCTGGAGGTGGATGTCGAGGGGCATACGCTTCATTTTCATGGACTGATCGATTCCGGCAACCAGCTCTACGACCCGATTACAAAAACGCCTGTCATGATTGTCAATATCGGAAAGCTGAAAAGCATGCTTGGCGAAGAAGCAAGCACGGTCATCTTGGAAAACAGCCCGCTTGACGCCGTCGGCCTGCTCGATGACCGGTTTCCGCACTTCGGCCGAATCCGCTTGATCCCATACAGAGGCGTCGGCCATCAGCATCAGTTTTTGCTGTGTGTAAAGCCGGATCATGTGCTCATTTATACGAAAAAGGAGGTTCTTGAAGCGCCCAAATGCCTGATCGGCATCAATACGTCGCCGCTTTCGGCCGACGATGAATTCGATGCGATCGTCCACCCGAAAATGATGTCCGGCCATCCTGTCAAACGCGTTTCGTAAAACCTCGGGCCCCGTTACACTATCATACTCCCGGGGACGCTTATTTAGAAGGGGGAGGAAAATGAAAAAACTAAAATTAAGGCTGACCTATTTATGGTATAAACTTTTAATGAAGCTCGGTTTAAAAAGCGATGAAATTTACTATATCGGAGGAAGCGAAGCACTGCCGCCTCCATTATCGAAAGACGAGGAACAGGTGCTTCTCCATAAGCTGCCTGACGGCGATCAGGCGGCGCGGGCAATTTTGATCGAACGCAATTTGCGGCTTGTCGTATATATCGCCAGAAAATTTGAAAATACGGGCATCAACATCGAGGATTTAATTTCGATCGGCACGATCGGCCTCATCAAGGCGGTGAACACGTTTAACCCCGAGAAGAAAATCAAGCTGGCTACATATGCTTCAAGGTGCATAGAAAACGAAATATTAATGTACTTGCGGCGGAACAATAAAATCCGTTCGGAAGTATCATTTGATGAACCGCTGAACATCGACTGGGACGGAAACGAACTTTTGCTTTCGGATGTACTCGGCACGGAAAACGACATCATCACCAAAGATATCGAAGCAAACGTCGACAAAAAGCTGCTGAAAAAAGCGCTCGAGCAGCTGAACGACAGGGAAAAGCAAATCATGGAGCTGCGATTTGGCCTTGTCGGAGGAGAAGAAAAAACGCAAAAAGATGTGGCGGATATGCTCGGTATTTCGCAATCGTATATTTCCCGGCTTGAAAAAAGGATCATCAAAAGATTGAGGAAAGAATTCAACAAAATGGTGTAATTTTTTTAAAAAAATTGAAGCTTTGGCAGCAAAGGGTTTGTCTGATCGCCTGCTTATTTTTGGGAATTCGCGATGCATATTTTTCCCACCCGAGGAGATACTGAACTTTGTACAGCAGCTCCTGTAGGGAGGGAAAAAAGTGTCGAGAAATAAAGTTGAAATCTGCGGGGTTGATACATCAAAACTGCCCGTGCTCAAGAATGAAGAGATGAGAAAGTTATTCAAGCAAATGCAGGAAGAAGGAGACCGCTCAGCAAGAGAAAAGCTTGTTAACGGCAATTTGCGCCTTGTCTTAAGCGTCATTCAAAGGTTTAACAACAGAGGAGAATATGTTGATGACTTATTTCAAGTCGGCTGTATCGGACTAATGAAATCAATTGATAATTTTGATCTGAGCCACAATGTTAAGTTTTCAACATACGCTGTACCGATGATCATTGGAGAAATCCGCAGATATTTGCGCGACAACAATCCGATCCGCGTATCGCGGTCACTCAGGGATATCGCGTACAAAGCGCTTCAGGTCAGGGAGCGTCTCATCAGTGAGACAAGCAGGGAGCCGACAGCCGAAGAAATCGCCAAAGTACTGGAAGTCCCTCACGAAGAAATCGTCTTTGCCCTTGATGCCATTCAGGATCCCGTATCGCTGTTTGAGCCGATCTATAATGATGGAGGAGATCCGATCTATGTAATGGATCAAATCAGCGATGAGCGGAACAAAGATTCGCAATGGATTGAAGAGCTTGCTTTAAAAGAGGGCATGAGACGGCTCAATGAGCGCGAAAAAATGATCCTCAGAAAGCGCTTCTTTCAAGGGAAGACGCAAATGGAAGTCGCCGAGGAGATCGGAATTTCCCAGGCCCAGGTATCACGGCTCGAAAAAGCAGCAATTAAACAAATGAATAAGAATATCCATTAAAGCCGCAGACACCCTGCGGCTTTTACACGTTCACAAGAGGAAAATGATCATTCACATTGCCGTCTTTATAAGCTATAATAAAAGAATTATATTTTCATTTATCAGAATATTTACATAATTAGAGAGGGGCATAACCATGGTTTTACAGCTTGAACAAGCGTCATTAAAGCGAAACGGAAAATGGATACTAAAGGGGGTGGACTGGACCGTAAAGGGTGGAGAGCACTGGGCGCTGTACGGTTTAAACGGCGCCGGCAAAACGGCTTTGCTCAATATGCTGTGCGCATACTATTTTCCTACAGCAGGGAGGGTGAACGTACTCGGGCATGAGTTCGGCAAATCGGAGCTCGGCGAAAAGCTCCGCCGCAAGATCGGGCTTGTCTCAGCAGTATTGCAGCAAAAGCTCTACCCTGAGGACTCAGCCTTTGAAATCGTCCTCAGCGGCGCATTTGCTTCGATCGGACTGTACCAGACACCGACACAGGACATCAGGGAAAAAGCCATTTCCTTTTTGGAAGAATTCGGGTCGATCGATTATGCGGACAGAAGGTATGAAACGCTGTCACAGGGAGAAAAGCAAAAAGTGCTGATCTCACGGGCGCTAATGTCCGACCCCGAGCTCCTGATTCTTGATGAGCCTGTCACAGGCCTTGATTTCATCGCAAGGGAACAGGTGCTGGAAACGATCGAAAGCATAGCGAAAAAAGAAGGCGCGCCATCGATGCTGTATGTCACTCACCACGCCGAAGAAATTCTTCCGGTTTTCGGCAAAACGCTGCTGCTAAAAAAAGGGGAAGTATTTGCTAAAGGGAAAACGGGAGAAATGATGTGTGACGATGTTTTATCAGCCTTCTTTGAAACGCCTGTAAAAGCCGTCTGGACGGATGGCAGGCCGTATTTATCAAAGAAAAAGCCCGCCAATGTGAACGGATAGATTCAAGGAACGGCGGCTGATGAAAGCGGAAGCCGCCTTCTCTGAGTCTGTATCAAACAAATGCCGCTTTCCAGATCGGCAATGACCTGTTAAGATATAGAAGAACGTCATTAATAAAGGAGTTCACCATCATGATCATCCAATTCATTCGTTACAGATAATGAAAGGTATAGACAAGAGAACGGCACCCACACTGTCGGTTTTTTAACAATCCGATGGAGCGGGTTTATTTGTCTATGTCTTTTTCATTTATCTAACAAACGAATGAATGAGGTGCAGCATGATGAATAAGAAGTTGAAAAGCGCAGCGCTTATGAAGAGGCATGAGATGATGTTTCAATGCCCGCTTTGCGCCGCAGATATGACCGTTATCGATTTAAAAAGTTTAATTTGCAGAAACAGGCATACATTTGACATTGCAAAAGCGGGGTATTTGAATGTCGTGCAGCATTCTTCCGCTGTCAAATATGACAAAGATTTGTTTGAAGCAAGGAGAGCAATAGCCGCCGGCGGCTTTTTTGAACCGCTCGAAAGAATGGTCACAGACCGGATGAAACAAGCAGGCCTGCCGTCCGGCAAAACCGTTACAATCCTTGATGCAGGCTGCGGAGAAGGCTCTCATTTGGCGAGAATTACCGAAAAACTTCAATCGCGCTCAGGGCTGTCCCTTCTTGGCGTCGGAATGGATTTGTCGAAAACGGGGATTTTGGCGGCGGCCAAGCATGAAAGAGAGGCGATTTGGTGTGTCGCCGATCTGGCAAACGCCCCGTTTCGGAACCGTTCAATCGATGTGATCCTCAATATTTTGTCGCCTTCCAATTATGCGGAATTTAAGAGGCTGTTATCAGACGACGGCATCGTCATCAAAGCGATTCCAAAGGGCGGCCATCTGAAGGAATTAAGGGAAGCCTTCTACGATGCCCCGGAAAAGCCGTCCCGGTCCGACCCGGCAGACCGATTCCGCGCGCACTTTGACCTGAAAGACAGGACGGACTATTTACCGCACTGTTTTAGACCGGCAGCAGCTCCTGCCGCTCATCAAAATGACGCCTTTATCCTGGAACGCAGAGAAGGAACGAATCGCATCCTTTGCAAAAAAAGAATCGGCTTCCATTACCGTTCACCTTGATATTTTAATCGGCGGAAAAAAAGCTGAATAAAGTAACCGAAAAGGCAGTCTAAATAAGAGACTGCCTTTCATATAAATAGAAAAGGACAGCTGATGATAAGGGAGGCGCGCTTAAAAAAGATGATGAACATTTCCGAATTCCAGGTGAAGGATGTTGTCAATGTATCAAACGGAAAAAAGCTCGGCAGCATCGGCGACATTGACATCAATGTTACAACAGGGAAAATCCAGGCGATCGTGATCGGGGGAACGGGGAAAGTATTCGGATTTTTCGGAAAAGAAGAGGAGATTGTCATTCCGTGGCGAAATATAGTTAAAATTGGGGAAGACGTCATTTTAGTTCGTTTAAGCTAATCATATTTCAAAAAATACATTTCGTTTAGTTTTTTGAAACGAAACTAAACGAAAGCGGAAAGTTGTGTTAAAATAGGAGCGATATGATGTAAGAATAAGACGTTTGTCGAAAGGCTGATCAGCATGAGTACATATAAACCCTTTCGTCTTGATGCTCCGTCATTGCTTTTGATCGAGGATTGGGATCAGCCGGCGGAAGCCGGCGGAGCGATTACAGCGGGATTTACGACAAAAAACGGCGGGGAAAGTAAGCCGCCTTTTCAATCATTAAATACAGGGCTGCACGTTCAGGATGATGAACGGCATGTCGAAAAGAACCGAAAAAAGATTGCCGGCTTTCTGCAAACAGATCTGCGTAACTGGGTGTTTGCGGACCAGACGCACGAAGACCGCATTCAAAAAGTGACGCGCGAACATGAAGGCAGAGGCGCTTTCCAATATGACACGGCTTTAGAGGCAACAGACGGGCTGTATACAAACGAGAAAAATCTATTTTTAGCGCTCTGTTTTGCAGATTGCGTTCCTGTTTATTTTTACGACCCTGTGCGCTCGCTTGCCGGTGTCGCCCACGCGGGATGGAAAGGAACCGTCAAGGGAATTGCCGGGAAAATGGTTGAAACCTGGGTCACCCGTGAAGGGTCTAATCCAGGGGATATCCAAGCCGTGATCGGCCCTTCGATCGGCGCTTGCTGTTATACGGTGGACGACCGTGTCATCAACAAAGTGAAACAGCTTCCGCTTCAAGAGGTAGACAAAGCTTTTTTGCCGGCTGAAGAAGGGGAGTACAGCCTGGAACTGAAAGAAGTGAACAGGCAGCTTCTTATACATGCGGGAATTCCCGACGCGCAAATTAAAGTCAGTTCGCTGTGCACAAGCTGCGAGCGTTCCCTGTTTTTCTCCCACCGCAGAGACCGGGGAAAGACGGGACGGATGATGTCCTTCATCGGGTTAAAGGAGGTATAGCTAACAGGTGGATGTAAAAAGCAATCTACGACATATACAGGATAGAATAGACGAAGCGTGTAAAAGGGCGGGAAGATCGCCCGGCGAGGTATCCATCATCGCTGTTACCAAATACGTCTCGCCCGAGAGAGCGCGGGAGGCGCTTGATGCAGGGATCAAGCATTTGGGTGAAAACCGGGATTCCGGGCTGCTTCATAAGCATGAGATGCTGAAGGACGACGGTCCGGTATGGCATTTTATCGGAACGCTGCAAACGAGAAAAGTAAAAGCGGTTATCGATCACGTTTCATATATTCATTCTTTGGACAGGCTTTCGCTTGCGGATGAAATCCAAAAAAGGGCGGGAAAACCGGTTGACTGTTTCGTGCAGGTCAATACGTCCCTTGAGCCTTCAAAACACGGCATGGCGAAAGAAGAGGTTCTTCCTTTTGTGAAAAAACTGTCCGCGTATGAAAACATCAGAATCGTCGGGCTGATGACGATGGCGCCGTATACGGACGACGAGGCGGAAATCAGAAACTGTTTTCGCCAGCTGAGAGAGCTGCGCGACGAGGTTCGGAAGCTGGATCAATGGAACGCGCCTTGCAGCGAGCTGTCGATGGGAATGTCGAATGATTTTACAATCGCTGCCGAGGAAGGCGCGACATTCGTCAGAATCGGATCTTCCTTAGTCGGAAATGAAACTGGAGGTGGACAATCATGAGTCTTAAAAACAAGTTCAAAAACTTTTTTTCCTTGGATGATGAGGAATATGAATACGAATATATTGAAACAGACAGGGAGGAAATCCCTGAAGAAGAGGAATCAAAAGACAGAACCGCCTACCAGTCAAAAGCGGCTGGGAAGCAGAATGTCGTAAGTTTGCAAAGCGTGCAAAAATCTTCTAAAGTAGTGTTAAGTGAGCCTCGGGTGTACGCGGAAGCCCAGGAAATAGCAGACCACGTGAAAAACCGCCGCTCCGTCGTCGTCAACTTGCAGCGCATTCAGCACGACCAGGCCAAAAGAATCGTCGATTTCTTAAGCGGAACGGTCTACGCCCTCGGCGGCGATATTCAGCGGATCGGATCTGACATCTTTTTATGCACGCCTGAAAACGTCGATGTATCCGGCACGATTTCCGAGCTCATAGAAGAAGAACATCAGAGGTGGTAAATCGCAGATGATCCTACTTTATAACATTTTAAGCTCGCTTTTGACCGTTTATTCCTTTGCGCTGATCATTTACATCTTTATGTCCTGGGTGCCGAACGCCCGGGAAACATCGATCGGCAGGGTGCTGGCATCTTTATGCGAACCGTATCTTGAGCCGTTCAGAAAAATCATTCCGCCGATCGGCATGATTGACATTTCTCCGATCGTGGCGATTTTCGTCCTGAATTTTGCAAAAACTGGGCTTGCTGCGGTTTTCAGGATGCTTTCTTCGATTTAAGCGCTTGTCCAGTAAGGACTGCGGAATTAAGACTTGCAGCATCTTGAGCGCCGCCATCGGGATGAGCGGGCAAGCTTTGGGCTTGGCCTTTAAAAGCCGGGCCTCTTTACATAGAAAGGGAAGACGATGAGCGATATTTACCAGCATTTCAGAAAAGACGAAGAGCCATTCATCGACCAGGTGCTCGAATGGAAAAGAATCGTGACAGAACAATACCGGATGAAGCTGTCCGATTTTCTCGATCCTCGGGAACAGGTCATCGTAACATCCGTCATCGGCCGGTCGGACGAAGTCAAGCTGGCTTTTTGCGGCGGCTATCCCGAAGCAGAGCGGAAACGTGCCGTGCTTTATCCGGAATATATAGAGCCTGATGCGGAAGACTTTCAGCTTCAGGCCTGGGAAGTGGCGTATCCGGAGAAGTTTGCTTCGATTGAGCATCGCGAGCTTCTCGGGTCGCTGATGGGGATCGGGCTGAAAAGGCAAAAATTCGGCGACCTCATCTTTTCGGGAGAAACGCGGCAGTTTATTTGTTCAGAGGAAGTTGCCGATTTCGTTTTTTCCCAGCTGACTCATGTCGGGAGGGTGAAGGTGTCTCTTGAAAAAATTCCGCTTTCAAAGATTAAAGTCCCTGAACAAGATGTCGAAATAAGAGATGACACAGTTTCATCCTTGAGGCTTGATGCACTTTGCTCGTCGGTGAGCAGACAATCCCGGCAAAAAGCGCAGACGCTTGTCAAAAACGGTCTTGTGAAAGTGAACTGGAAGGTGGTCGATGATCCTTCTTATTCGCTCGCGGAAGGGGACATGCTGTCTGTCCGCGGATTCGGCCGTTTCACGCTGAAAAGCATTGACGGGAAAACGAAAAAGGGCAAGTGGAGAGTAACGTTTGCAAAACAAAAATAAGCCGTTTTACAGTTTTTTTCTCCGTCCGGTCGAATTTTGCTTTATAATGTTGAATAGGACGTTTGTACATACAGAAAAATAATGGAGGTGGGCAGAATGCCTTTGACGCCAAATGATATTCATAATAAGACATTTACCAAAGCGTTCCGCGGCTATGATGAAGACGAAGTGAACGAATTTCTGAACCAGGTGAGAAAAGACTACGAAATCGTTCTCCGCAAAAAAACTGAGCTTGAAGCAAAGGTAAATGAGCTTGATGAGCGTCTCGGACACTTTTCAACGATTGAAGAGACGTTGAATAAATCGATTCTTGTCGCACAGGAAGCAGCAGAGGACGTAAAGCGCAGCTCTGAAAAAGAAGCGAAGCTCATCGTCCGCGAAGCTGAGAAGAACGCAGACCGGATCATCAATGAAGCATTGTCCAAATCGAGAAAGATCGCCATGGAAATCGAAGAGCTGAAAAAACAGTCAAAAGTATTCAGAACCCGCTTCCAAATGCTGATCGAAGCACAGCTTGACCTTCTGAAAAACGATGATTGGGATCATTTGCTCGAATACGAAGTGGACGCTGTCATGGATGAAAGGGAATAGATTTTCCGTTCAATCTTGACATGTTTGTGCCAATTCGCATATAATACGTTCATAAAATCGAGATGAAAAACGTTTGAGAGGGATCGGCATCAATTCCAATAAAGCAATCGAAGCGACCCGGGGGCGGTGTGAGCCCGGGATTGCCGGAGTTTTTGCGAATCAGCCCTCAAGTTTCCTTTCTGAACCTTGCAGTAGGAAAGGACGTCCCATCACGTTACGATGTTTGAGCGGATAAGCCGAAACCGGGCTTATCTAAAAGGGTGGTACCGCGAGATCAAAGCCTTCTCGTCCCTTATGGGATGAAAAGGCTTTTTTTGTTTTAGAAAAATGGTTTGGAGGAATGGGAATGGATTACAAAGATACGCTCTTGATGCCGAAGACGGATTTTCCAATGAGGGGAAACCTGCCGAAGCGGGAGCCTGAGATTCAGGAAAAATGGGAGGACATGGACATCTACCGCCTCGTTCAGCAACGGACGGAAGGCAGACCGCTGTTTGTCCTGCATGACGGACCTCCGTATGCGAACGGCGACATCCATATGGGGCATGCCCTCAATAAAATCATGAAGGATATCATCGTCCGTTCCAAATCGATGAACGGCTATCATGCGCCATATGTGCCCGGCTGGGACACTCACGGGCTGCCGATTGAAACAGCCCTTACGAAAAACAAAAAAGTAAAGCGCAAAGAAATGTCTGTAGCCGAATTCCGCAAGCTTTGCGAAGAGTATGCGTGGCAGCAGATCGAAGGCCAAAAAGCGCAATTTAAGCGCCTCGGCGTCAGAGGGGATTGGAAAAATCCGTATGTGACGCTAAAACCTGAGTTTGAAGCGCAGCAAATTAAAGTGTTCGGCGAAATGGCGAAAAAAGGCTATATTTACAAAGGCTTAAAGCCTGTTTACTGGTCCCCTTCAAGCGAATCCGCTTTGGCTGAAGCGGAAATCGAATATTACGACAAACGCTCACCGTCGATCTATGTTGCGTTTGACGTAAAAGACGGAAAAGGCGTTTTGACAAACGGCGAAAAATTCATCATCTGGACGACAACGCCTTGGACGATCCCGGCAAACCTTGGAATCGCCGTGCATCCGGATTTGGAATACAGCGTCGTCGCTTCAGGCGGCTCACGCTATGTCATCGCAAGCGCATTGGTCGACAGCACGGCACAAACGCTCGGCTTTGAAAATCCGGAAGTCGTCAAGACGGTAAAAGGAAAAGATTTGGAACACATCACAGCCATCCATCCGTTATACGGCAGAGACTCGCTCGTCATGCTCGGCGAGCACGTGACGACAGACGCCGGTACAGGGTGCGTTCATACCGCTCCCGGACACGGGGAAGACGACTTTATCATCGGCCAGAAATACGGCCTTGACGTTTTGTGCCCTGTCGATGAGAAAGGAAACATGACAAGCGAGGCGCCGGGATTTGAAGGACTGTTTTACGATCAGGCCAACAAGGCGATTACGGAAAAGCTTGAAGAAAACGGCGCTTTGATGAAGCTTGATTTCATCACCCACTCTTATCCGCACGACTGGAGAACGAAAAAACCGACGATTTTCCGCGCGACTGCGCAATGGTTTGCGTCAATCAAAGACTTTAGAGACGAGCTGCTTGAAGCCGTTAAGGAAACAAAATGGATGCCTGAATGGGGCGAAACGCGCCTTTACAATATGATTCGCGATCGCGGCGACTGGTGTATTTCAAGACAGCGCGCATGGGGCGTGCCGATTCCGGTATTCTACGCCGAAAACGGTGAACCGATCATTACCGATGAAACGATCGAACACGTTTCTGAATTGTTCAGGGAGCACGGATCAAACATTTGGTTTGAAAAAGAGGCGAATGAGCTGCTTCCTGAAGGCTTTACACACCCTGGAAGCCCGAATGGCAAGTTCACGAAAGAGCAGGATATCATGGATGTCTGGTTTGATTCAGGTTCATCCCACCAGGCCGTGTTAGTAGAACGGGAAGAACTGGTAAGGCCTGCCGACTTATATCTTGAAGGCTCTGACCAATACCGCGGCTGGTTCAACTCATCGGTTTCAACAGCGGTCGCCGTAACCGGAAAAGCGCCGTATAAAGGCGTCCTGTCTCACGGATTTGCGCTCGACGGAGAAGGTCGCAAAATGAGCAAGTCGCTCGGCAATGTCGTCGTTCCGGCTAAAATCATGAACCAGTTCGGCGCCGATATTTTGAGGCTGTGGGTGGCATCTGTAGACTATCAAGCAGACGTCCGCGTATCTGACGCGATTTTGAAGCAAGTCGCTGAAGTGTACCGGAAAATCCGCAACACGTTCCGCTTCCTTCACGGGAACATTGCCGATTTTGATCCGGCAAAAGATGCGGTTCCTGTAAAGGATCTCCGTGAAGTGGATCAGTACATGCTGATCAAGCTGAACAACGTCATCGAAAAAGTCAAAAAAGCGTACGAAGAATACGAATTTGCCGTGATCTACCATACGATCCACAACTTCTGCGCGATCGAGCTCAGCTCGTTCTATATGGATTTCGCTAAAGATGTCGTCTATATTGAGCATGCTGATCAAAAAGACCGCCGCTCAATGCAGACCGTGTTCTACGAAACATTGGTCGCACTCGTTAAGCTCGTTACGCCGATCCTGCCGCATACGGCAGAAGAAATGTGGAGCCACTTCACATTTGTAACGGAAAAAAGCGTGCAGCTTACCGATATGCCTGAAACGAAAGAAATCCCGAATGCGAAAGAGACGGAAGAGAAATTCGACCGCTTCATGAACCTTCGCGACGATGTGTTAAAGGCGCTTGAAACAGCGCGGAACGAAAAGGTGATCGGAAAATCTTCCGTTGCAAGCCTGACGCTGTATCCAACTGAACAGTCAAGGGCGCTGCTTTCTTCGATCAACGAAGATTTGAAACAGCTCTTCATCGTTTCCGAATTGACCATCGCCGAAACGGAAGTTCCGGAAGATGCGCAAACGTTTGAGACGGGTAAAATCGTCGTTAAACAGGCGGAAGGCGAGACTTGCGAACGGTGCCGCATGGTTTCTAAAGAAATCGGCCATGATCCTGACCATCCTGAGCTTTGCCCTCGCTGTGCAGAGATCGTCAAAACGTATTATTAACATTACCCAAAGCGGTTCGGACATCCGGGCCGCTTTTTTTTGCCGGCAAAACAGCGGCGCTTTCCCAAACCTGACACTGTTTTGAACGTCAGGAAAAATCTTATGGGCTTTGAGATCTGCATTGTCGGTAACACTAAAAGCACAACGATAAAAGCAGGAGTTGATGCAGGAGTGAACGATCAGCTGGCAAACATACAAGACGAACTTCTTCAAATGAAGCAGGAACTTGAATCACGGTTGTTTGAGTATTCATTTTTTCAGCAAGGTTCTCAGGTAAACCGGTCCTATCAGCAGGCGACTCTTATATACCATGTGAAAGAAGAACTCCAGGATGTGCTTTTAGCCCTTTCAAAAATAGAAAACGGAACGTATGGGATTTGCGAAGAAACAGGAAAGGTGATCCCGTATTCAAAGATGGCCGTTTTGCCGACGGCAAGGACGGCGGATGACTTTTTGTACCATATCCAGTTTGAGAAAAAGACGCTTCCTATTTGGGCTGAAACAGATGAAACGTACGATGAGGCGCTTTATTCGTAATGTTGGAAAGAGGGCAGGCGGTCCGCCCTCTTTTAAGGATGTCAATGATTATTCCTTTACTCCTTTTCTTTTTCTTGATAAAATGCTTAAATGAAGAGAAACAGAAACTGGAGGAACGGTTTGTGCCTTATTACATACTTGCATTGTTTATTATCGGCATCGATCAATTAACGAAATGGCTTGTCGTGAGCAACATGGTATACGGGGAAAGCATTCCGGTCATCGGCAGCTTCCTGCAGATCACGTCACATCGGAATACCGGCGCGGCATGGGGAATTCTCGCCGGTCAGATGTGGTTTTTTTACATCATTACAACGGTTGTGATAATCGGCATCATCTACTACATCCAAAAGCATGCAAAAGGGCAAAAACTGCTCGGCATCTCGCTCGGTTTGATGCTCGGCGGTGCAATCGGCAATTTTATCGACCGCGTGTTCAGACAAGAGGTTGTCGATTTTATACATGTAACGATCGTCAACTATCATTATCCGATTTTTAATGTTGCCGATTCGTCTTTATGCATCGGCGTCCTGCTTTTGTTTGTGCAAATGCTGTTAGACGGAAAGAAGAAGAAGGAGCTGTAACATGGAGCAATACGAGATGACCGTTCAAAACGGCCACAAAGGCGAACGGATTGATAAATACTTGACCGCGATGGAATCGGACTGGTCGCGGACACAAGTTCAGCAGTGGATTAAAGAAGACCGCGTTCATGTGAACGAAAAGGCTGTCAAAGCAAACTACAAAGTTCAGCCGGGCGATGTCGTGAAAGTCGATGTCCCTGACCCTGAACCGCTCGACGTTTTGGCTGAACCGATGGATCTCGATATTTATTATGAAGACCAGGATGTCCTTGTCGTCAACAAACCGCGCGGGATGGTCGTCCATCCGGCTCCCGGCCATCTGACGGGAACGCTTGTCAACGGCTTGATGGCGCATTGCGATGATCTGTCAGGCATCAACGGCGTCATGCGTCCGGGGATCGTCCACCGGATTGATAAAGATACGTCAGGGCTTTTGATGGTTGCCAAAAACGATATGGCCCATGAGTCCCTTGTATCCCAGCTTGTCAATAAGACGGTGACAAGAATCTATACGGCGCTCGTTCATGGGGTTATTCCCCATGACCACGGAACGATCGATGCGCCGATCGGAAGAGATAAAAAAGACCGGCAGAGCATGACGGTCACAAGGGAAAACGGAAAGCATGCGGTGACTCATTTTGAAGTGAAAGAGCGGTTTGACGATTTTACCGTGGTTGAATGCCGGCTGGAGACTGGAAGAACCCATCAGATTCGGGTGCATATGAAATACATCGGCTTTCCGCTTGCCGGAGACCCGAAATACGGACCGAAGAAAACGATCGATTTCAACGGACAGGCTCTGCATGCCGGTGTTTTAGGATTTGATCATCCTCGGACAGGGGAATATATCGAATTTAAGGCGCCCCTGCCAGACGATATGAAAAATCTTCTCGACAAACTTCGAAATAATCATTGACAGACGATTTCTTTTTTGAAATAATAAACGAAGTTAGAACAGATTCTTTAACACAGTCCAGAGAGGCTGAGAAGGATATCGGACAAGTGAATGGGTATATTCGCTTTAAAGACCCCTCTCTGCCTGCCAGAAGGGGTTTTTGTTTTATCCTTTTATCAAGAGATGAGGTGCATCTGTCATGGAAGGACAGGAAAAGGCTGTTGTACTTGACGAACAGGCGATCAGAAGGGCGCTGACAAGAATCGCCCACGAAATGATCGAACGAAACAAGGGAATGAACAACTGCATCCTCGTCGGAATCAAGACGAGAGGGATTTATTTGGCAAAGCGCCTTGCCGAACGAATCGAACAAATTGAAGGAAACAAAGTGACCGTCGGAGAACTCGACATTACGCTGTACAGAGACGATCTGTCCAAAAAAACGGCCAATGAGGAACCGCTGGTCAAAGGCGCGGATATTCCGGTTGACATTACCGATCAAAAGGTGATCGTCGTCGATGATGTCCTCTACACGGGACGGACGGTCAGAGCGGCGATGGACGCGCTAGTAGACGTCGGACGGCCTTCTGCAATACAGCTCGCCGTCCTCGTTGACCGAGGTCATAGGGAGCTGCCGATCAGGGCTGACTTCATCGGAAAAAACATTCCGACTTCAAAATCCGAAAAGGTCATGGTTCAGCTCGAAGAAGTTGACGGCCGCGACCTTGCGGCGATTTATAAAAAATGAATGATTATATCCTTTTTTAAGTGCATTCCAGAGAGTTTGCAAAGAGGGATTAGACGGGACAGTCACTTCATAGCAGTGACGATTTTGGTCTGCCTCTTTGCGCATATGCAAAGAGGCTTTTTTAATGGTCGTTATCTTTACCGGATTTAAGACATCATAGAAAATGAGTCGATCATCAGGAGGAAAAATTATGAGTCAGAAAAACGTTAACTTAGATGTAAGAGAAGTGCCAAAACCGCTGAATTGGCTTTCATTCAGTCTTCAGCATTTGTTCGCCATGTTCGGATCGACCATCCTCGTGCCGAAACTGGTCGGCTTGAGCCCGGGTGTCGCGCTGATTACGAGCGGACTCGGGACACTCGCATACCTGTTGATTACAAAAGGACAGATTCCCGCTTACTTAGGATCATCGTTCGCGTTTATCGCCCCGATCCTTGCGGCTAAAGCTGCCGGCGGCCCTGGAGCAGCCATGATCGGCGCGTTTATGGCCGGGATTGTCTACGGGCTGATCGCCTTATTCATTCAGCGGCTCGGCACGGGCTGGCTGATGAAGCTTCTGCCGCCGATTGTCATCGGACCGGTCATCATCGTCATCGGGCTCGGACTGGCGAGCACGGCGGTTAATATGGCGATGTACGAAAATCCGAATGCCGAAACGCTCGTATACAGCGCAAAACACTTCGGCGTAGCCGGGTTTACGCTTGCCGTGACGATCGTATGCGCAATCTTCCTGCGCGGTTTTTTCAGCCTGATACCGGTACTTATAGGAATCATCTGCGGATACTTGTTCGCCCTCACGCAAGGAATCGTCGACTTTCAAATGGTGGCGGATGCCAAATGGTTCGCGGTTCCGGATTTCGTTCTGCCGTTTGTTGATTATACGCCGACCACCGCAGCTGCCGTCATCGGACTGGCCATGGTGCCCGTCGCATTCGTAACCATGTCCGAGCATATCGGACACCAGATGGTTCTAAGCAAAGTCGTCGGCCGGGATTTCATTAAGAAGCCCGGGCTCCATCGCTCCATCTTAGGAGACAGCGTCGCGACGATGATCGCTTCTTGCATCGGCGGGCCGCCGACAACGACATACGGAGAAAACATCGGCGTTTTGGCGATCACGAGGGTCTTCAGCGTGTTCGTCATCGGCGGAGCCGCCGTCATTGCATTGTGCTTCGGTTTCGTCGGCAAAATTTCCGCGCTGATCAGCTCGGTTCCTTCAGCCGTCATGGGAGGCGTGTCCTTCCTGCTCTTCGGCATCATCGCATCAAGCGGGCTCCGCATGCTGATTGACAATAAAATCGATTTGGAAAACAAACGAAACTTGATCATTTCATCCGTCATTCTCGTCATCGGGGTCGGCGGCGCATTCATCAAAATCTCCGGATTTGAGCTGTCCAGCATGGCGCTTGCCGCAATCGTCGGCGTGATCTTAAACCTTGTTCTGCCGGAATCAAAAGAAGATCAGGGTGGGACAGAAGCTTAAAAAACGCATACGGAAGACCTTTTAAATGAAGTCCAGAGAGGCTTGAAAGGGTTGTTGAAAGGGAAGTGCATAAGCGCATTCTCTGATTCACTATACCCCAAGCCATACGGCTTGGGGTTTTTTTATAAAAACATTCAATGAAAGCGGAGGGGTAAACATTGAAACATTTGACCGCAATGAACGAGCTGAGTCTTGAGGAGATTTTCGGTCTGATTGAAGAGGCGGAAGCGCTGAAAAAAGGCAAATCTGATCGCGTTCTCTCCGGAAAGTTTGCTGCCAACTTGTTCTTTGAGCCGAGTACACGGACGCGCTTCAGCTTTGAAGTCGCAGAGAAGAAGCTCGGCATGAATGTTTTGAATCTGGACGGTGTATCGACAAGCGTTCAAAAAGGGGAGTCATTGTACGATACGGTACGAACGCTTGAATCCATCGGCGCAGATGTTTGCGTGATCAGGCACTCGGAGGATGATTATTACAAGGAATTGGTCGGGCGTGTCGGCATTCCGGTAATCAATGCCGGAGACGGCTGCGGCCAGCATCCGACGCAATCTCTGCTCGACTTAATGACGATTCACGAGGAATTCGGCAAATTTGACGGACTGACCGTATCGATTCACGGCGACATCAAGCACAGCAGAGTGGCACGCTCGAACGCCGAAGTGCTCTCAAGGCTCGGGGCCGCGGTTCTTTTCTCAGGACCGGACGAGTGGCGGGATGCGGATAATCCGTACGGGACTTATGTGCCGGCGGACGAAGCGGTCGCCAATTCAGACGTCGTGATGCTGCTTCGGATTCAGCACGAGCGCCATCAGACGAAAACGGCCGATCGCGGGTTTTTGCAAACATTCGGATTGTCGCTGGAGCGGGCGAAGCGTTTGAAAAAGGACGCGATCATTATGCACCCGGCCCCGGTCAATCGCGGCGTCGAAATCGACAGCGCGCTTGTGGAATCGGCGCAATCAAGGATTTTTAAACAAATGGAAAACGGGGTCTACATCAGAATGGCGGTTTTAAAAAGAGCGCTTGAGAAACGCGAAAACGAAAAAAGGGGAGATCAGGCTTATGTCTTATTTAATTAAAAACGGCTTCATGCTGGATGAAAACGGCGAAAAAATAAAGCGTGACATCAGGATAGAAGGGGAAGTCATAAGCGAGATCGGCACCCTTGAGGCCGAACCGGGCGAATCGGTCATTGATGCTGAAGGACTGTTCGTCTCTCCCGGACTCATCGACCTTCACGTCCATTTCAGAGAGCCGGGCGGAGAGAAAAAGGAGACGATTGAAACGGGTGCACAAGCAGCGGCAAGAGGCGGTTTCACGACGGTAGCTGCGATGCCGAACACACGACCTGTCCCTGATACGAAAGAACAAATGGATTGGCTGACAAATCGCATTCAGGAAACGGCATCTGTCAGGGTCCTTCCGTACGCCTCGATTACGGTCAGACAGACCGGCAAAGACATGACCGATTTCGACGAATTGTCCGAAGCAGGCGCATTCGCCTTTACAGACGACGGAGTCGGCGTCCAAACTGCCGGAATGATGTTTGAGGCGATGAAAAAGGCGGCCTCGATCAACAAAGCGATCGTCGCCCACTGTGAAGACAATTCGCTGATCTACGGGGGAAGCGTGCACGACGGGGAATTTGCAAAAAAACACGGTCTAAACGGAATTCCTTCGATCTGTGAAGCGGTTCATATTGCAAGAGACGTGCTGCTGGCGGAAGCGGCAGGCTGCCATTATCACGTCTGCCATATCAGCACGAAGGAATCGGTCAGGGCCGTCCGCGACGCTAAAAAGGCCGGAATCCGCGTCACTGCGGAAGTAACGCCGCACCATTTGCTGCTTTGCGACACAGATATACCGGGGCTTGATACGAATTACAAAATGAATCCGCCTCTCAGAAGCAAAGAAGACAGGGAAGCGCTTTTGGAAGGGCTTCTCGATGGAACGATCGATTTTATCGCAACAGACCATGCCCCGCATACGGAAGCGGAAAAACAGCAGACGATGAGCCTCGCCCCGTTTGGAATCGTCGGCTTGGAAACGGCTTTTCCGCTTCTGTACACGCACTTTGTCAAAAACGGTGCCTGGACATTAAAACAGCTTGTCGATTATATGACGGTTAAGCCTTGTGAAGCATTCGGACTGCCATACGGAAGGCTTGAAGCCGGACGACCGGCGGACATCACGCTGATCGATCTTGAAAAAGAAGACAAAATCGATAAAAACCGCTTTCTTTCCAAAGGAAAAAATACGCCGTTTGACGGCATCAACTGCTTCGGCTGGCCTGTATTGACGATGGCTGCCGGAAAAGTCGCTTACAAAGAGGGGAGACTCGTAAAATGAAAAGACGTCTAGTGCTTGAAAACGGAACGATATTTGAAGGGAAGGCCTTCGGCAGCCTGGAGAACACAATGGGGGAAGTCGTGTTCAACACGGGGATGACGGGCTATCAGGAAATTCTCTCAGACCCTTCCTACTGCGGGCAGATTGTCACATTAACCTATCCTCTGATCGGAAACTACGGCATCAACAGAGACGATTTTGAATCGATTACACCTTATGTCAAAGGGTTTATAGTAAAAGAGTTATGTCAACTTCCTTCAAACTGGCGTTCGGCATATACGCTGGATGACTATTTGAAAATGAAGAACATTCCGGGCTTGTCGGGAATCGATACGAGAAAGCTGACGAGAATGATCCGTACGGCAGGGACGCTGAAAGGGATGTTCGCCGGTCCTGATGAGGACGCGGACGCTTTGATCAGAAAAATGAAAGAAACGGAGCTTCCGCGGGATCAGGTCAGTCAAGTGTCAACGAAAACCGCCTATCCGAGCCCTGGAAGAGGCAAGCGGATCGTGCTTGTTGATTTCGGCATGAAACATGGCATCTTAAGGGAATTGAACAAGCGCAAATGCGATTGTATCGTCGTCCCCCACCATGTAACCGCTGAAGAAATCATGCAGCTCAAGCCTGACGGCGTCATGCTGTCAAACGGACCTGGGGATCCGAAGGACGTACCTGAAGCGATTGCCATGATCCAAAACATTCTCGGCAAGGTGCCGCTGTTCGGGATCTGCCTCGGACATCAGCTGTTCGCGCTCGCATGCGGAGCTGAGACCGTCAAGATGAAATTCGGCCACCGCGGCTCCAACCATCCGGTAAAATGCTTGAAAACGGGCAGAGTATCGATCACGGCGCAAAACCACGGCTACACGGTTTCATCTGTTGAAAATACGCCGCTTGAAGTGACGCACGTGGCGATCAACGACAACACGATTGAAGGCCTGAAACATAAATCAGAGCCTGCCTTTACGGTGCAATATCACCCGGAAGCTTCACCGGGACCTGAGGATGCCAACCATTTATTTGATCAATTTCTGCAGATGATTGAAACGACAGAGAAAGAAGGGGAAACGGTATGCCTAAACGCGTAGACATTCAAAAGATTTTGGTGATCGGCTCAGGTCCGATTATAATCGGCCAGGCGGCAGAGTTTGATTATGCGGGCACCCAAGCGTGCCTCGCTTTAAAAGAAGAGGGCTATGAAGTCATTCTCGTCAACTCCAATCCGGCGACGATTATGACGGATACGGAAATGGCAGACAGGGTTTATATCGAACCGCTGACGCTCGAGTTTTTAACGCGGATTATCCGTAAAGAGCGCCCTGATGCGATTTTGCCTACCTTGGGCGGCCAGACAGGCCTGAATTTGGCGGTCGAATTGTCAGAGAACGGCATTTTGGAAGAGTGCGGCGTTGAAGTGCTCGGCACGAAATTGTCCGCGATTCAAAAGGCGGAAGACCGCGATTTGTTCAGAAGCTTGATGAATGAGCTCAACGAGCCGGTGCCGGAAAGCGACATTATCCATTCGTTAGCAGAAGCCCAAGATTTTGTCGGGAAAATCGGGTTTCCGGTCATCGTCAGACCTGCATACACGCTCGGCGGAACCGGCGGAGGAATCTGTTCAAATGAAGATGAACTGAAGGAAATCGTTGAGAACGGCTTGAAAATGAGCCCTGTTCATCAATGTCTGCTCGAAAAAAGCATTGCCGGATATAAAGAGATCGAATATGAGGTGATGAGAGATTCGAACGATCACGCGATCGTCGTCTGCAATATGGAAAACATCGATCCCGTCGGCATCCATACCGGAGACAGCATCGTCGTCGCACCGAGCCAGACGCTGAGCGACCGCGAATACCAAATGCTTCGCAATGTATCGCTTAAAATCATCCGCGCGCTCGAAATCGAAGGAGGCTGCAATGTGCAGCTGGCGCTTGATCCGGACAGTTTCCAATACTACATTATCGAGGTCAACCCGCGGGTCAGCCGTTCTTCAGCGCTCGCTTCAAAGGCGACAGGGTACCCGATTGCAAAGCTCGCTGCCAAAATCGCCGTCGGCTTGTCTCTTGATGAAATGATGAACCCTGTGACAGGAAAAACGTATGCTTCGTTTGAGCCGGCGCTTGATTATGTCGTCTCAAAGATTCCGCGTTGGCCGTTCGATAAGTTTGAATCGGCAAACCGCAAACTCGGCACGCAGATGAAAGCGACGGGCGAGGTGATGGCGATCGGCAGAACGTTGGAGGAATCTCTTCTTAAAGCGGTCCGCTCGCTTGAAGCAGACGTGTACCACCTTGAATTAAAAGATGCAGAAGACATTACAAATGGCGTGCTTGAGAAGCGGATCAAAAAAGCGGGCGATGAACGGCTCTTCTATTTGGCAGAAGCGTTCAGAAGGGGCTATACTGTCCTTGATCTCCACGAATTTTCTAAGATTGACGTTTTCTTCCTGTATAAACTGGAAGGGATTATCCGCTTCGAAGAAAAACTGCAAGCGGAGCGCGGCGATCTTGCGCTGTTGAAAGAGGCGAAAGAACTCGGCTTTTCAGACCGCTTCATCAGCCGCCTGTGGGAAATGCCTGAACGAAAGGTGTATGAGCTTAGAAAAGAAGCGGGCATCACGCCGGTTTATAAAATGGTTGATACGTGCGCGGCCGAATTTGAATCGGAAACGCCTTATTTTTACAGCACGTATGAAGAAGAAAACGAGTCTTTAAGAACCGGGAAAAAGAGCGTGGTCGTGCTCGGCTCAGGCCCGATCCGGATCGGCCAGGGGGTTGAGTTTGACTATGCGACGGTGCATTCGGTCTGGGCGATCAAAGAAGCCGGCTATGAAGCGGTTATCATTAACAACAACCCTGAGACTGTGTCGACGGACTTCAGCATTTCCGACAAGCTGTACTTTGAGCCGCTGACGATTGAAGATGTCATGCATGTCATCGACTTGGAGCAGCCGGAAGGCGTCGTCGTCCAATTCGGCGGACAAACTGCGATCAATCTCGCCAATGAACTGGCAGAGAGGGGGGTAAACATTCTCGGAACGTCGCTGGAGGACTTGGATCGCGCAGAAGACCGCGACAAATTCGAGAATGCGCTTGAAACGCTGAATGTTCCTCAGCCGCTCGGCAAAACGGCAACTTCTGTGGGTGAAGCCGTCACAATCGCAGGCCGTATCGGCTACCCTGTGCTTGTGCGCCCATCCTACGTTCTCGGCGGAAGGGCGATGGAGATCGTGTACCATGAAGAAGAGCTTCTTCATTACATGGAACATGCGGTCAAAATCAACCCGCAGCATCCTGTTCTCATCGATAAATATTTAATCGGAAAAGAAATCGAAGTCGACGCGATTTCCGACGGGGAAACGATCGTCATTCCGGGGATCATGGAGCATATCGAACGGGCGGGCGTCCACTCCGGAGACTCGATTGCCGTCTATCCGCCGCAATCGCTCTCTATAGAGATCAAGAAAAAGATCGAACAGTATACGGTCGAACTCGCGAAAGGCTTGAACATCATCGGATTGCTCAACATTCAGTTCGTCCTTTCAAAAGATGAGGTCTATGTCCTTGAGGTGAATCCGCGCTCAAGCCGGACGGTGCCGTTCCTCAGCAAAATCACCGGAATTCCGATGGCAAATCTCGCGACAAAGGTCATTCTCGGCCAAAAGCTTGCCGATATGGGATATACAGAAGGCCTTCAAAAAGAGCAGGAAGGCGTCTATGTAAAAGTTCCGGTCTTCTCCTTCGCAAAGCTGAGGAGAGTGGACATCACGCTCGGTCCGGAAATGAAATCGACTGGTGAAGTCATGGGGAAAGATACGACACTCGAAAAGGCGCTTTATAAAGGACTGATCGCTTCAGGCATCCAGATCCCGAATTACGGATCTGTGCTTCTGACCGTCGCTGATAAAGACAAGGAAGAAGGACTCCATATCGCCAAACGGTTCCACGCCATCGGCTATAAAATCCTGGCGACAGAAGGAACGGCAGATTGCCTGCGGGCGGCATCCGTCCCTGTGAAAACCGTCGGGAAAATCGGCGAGGAAGGCACGAATCTGCTTGACGTCATCCGCAACGGGGAAGCGCAGTTCGTCGTGAATACTTTGACAAAAGGAAAGCAGCCGGAAAGGGACGGCTTCAGAATCAGACGGGAATCGGTGGAAAACGGCGTGGCCTGCCTGACGTCATTAGACACGGCAGAAGCGATTTTGAGGGTGCTAGAAAGCATGAGCTTCCGCGCCGATCATATGCCCGCTGTCAAAGTCGGTCAAGAGGCGGCGGCCGTCAGATGAAAAAAGGATATATGACGGTTCGTTCCAACGATTGCATTGCCGATAACATTTATCAAATGGTGCTGAAAGGGGAGCTCGCTGAGTCGTGCAGCGCCCCCGGCCAGTTCCTTCATTTGAAAGTCGCCGAGTCTGTCACCCCTTTGTTAAGGCGGCCGATCAGCATCGCCCGCATTGATCGGGACAACCGGGAAATCACGGTTATTTTCCGAAAGGACGGAGAGGGGACACGGCTTCTCTCATTAAAGGAAAAGGGAG
>NZ_JBALMR010000084.1:82047-87662 GCF_036963165.1 Bacillus sp. JJ675
CGCTTGCCCCCGGCCAAACGGCTCTTTTAGTCGGAGGGGGGATCGGCGTCCCGCCGCTTTACGAGCTCGCAAGGCAGCTGACAAGCCGAGGCGTCAATGTCGTTCAAGTGTTAGGATTCGCGTCAGCCAAAGACGTTTTTTACGAGCGGGAATTCTCTGAATTCGGCCCTGTCTATATTGCTACAGCAGACGGCACCCATGGGACGAAAGGGTTTGTCACAGATGTCATCGAAGCAGAAGAGCTTCAGTTTGACTGCCTTCTCGCCTGCGGGCCGACGCCGATGCTGAAGGCGTTAAAGGAGCGCTATCCGGATAAAGACGTTTACTTGTCGATGGAAGAGCGGATGGGCTGCGGAATCGGCGCTTGTTTTGCCTGTGTGTGCCATACGGACGAAAGCGAAAAGCCGTACGTGAAAGTCTGTCTGGACGGCCCTGTTTTTAAAGCGCAGGAGGTGCTTTTGTAATGCTTGAAGTAAATTTGCCCGGCCTCAGGTTGAAAAATCCGATCATTCCGGCTTCCGGATGCTTCGGTTTCGGAAAAGAGTTTGCAAACCTGTATGATCTTTCATGCCTCGGGGCGATCATGATCAAAGCAACGACGAGCGAACCGCGCTTCGGGAATCCGACGCCGAGGGTCGCCGAAACGCAAGCCGGCATGCTGAATGCGATCGGACTGCAAAATCCCGGCGTGCAGGCTGTCATGGAACACGAACTTCCCTGGCTCGAACAATTCGATACGCCGATTATCGCCAATGTAGCCGGTTCACAGCTTGAAGATTATGTCGAGGTTGCGCAAGAAATCAGCAAAGCGCCGAATGTGCATGCGCTCGAGCTGAACATTTCCTGTCCGAACGTCAAAACGGGCGGGATCGCGTTCGGCACCCGGCCGGAAATGGCGGCTGAGCTGACGAAGGCGGTTAAGGGTGTTTCCGATGTGCCCGTTTATGTGAAGCTGTCGCCGAATGTCACAGACATTGCGGAAATCGCCCAAGCGATCGAAGAAGCGGGCGCCGACGGGCTGACGATGATCAACACCCTGATCGGCATGAGGCTCGACTTGAAGACAGGCAAGCCGATTTTGGCGAACAAAACCGGAGGATTATCAGGTCCGGCCGTAAAACCGGTCGCAATCCGGATGGTTTATGAAGTCAGCCAGGCGGTCAGCATTCCGATCATCGGCATGGGCGGGGTGCAGTCGGCGGAAGATGCACTTGAATTTCTGCTGGCAGGGGCGAGCGCGGTCGCGGTCGGCACGGCCAATTTCGTCAATCCGTTCGCCTGTCCGGAAATCATTGAAGACTTGCCGCGCGTTTTAGGAAAATACGGATATCGATCTATTGATGAATGCATCGGAAGGAGCTGGAAACATGAACAATACGCCGCCCATCATCGCGCTTGATTTTCCATCCGCACAGGAAACGCTTGCGTTTTTGAAGCGGTTTGACGGAGAAACTCTTTTTGTAAAAGTCGGAATGGAGCTCTTTTATCAGGAAGGTCCTTACATCCTTGAGCAGCTTAAGAAGCAAAACTGCCGGATATTTCTCGACTTAAAGTGCCATGACATTCCGACGACCGTATATAAGGCGATGAAAAGGCTGGCTGGTTTTGGCGTCAGTCTTGTCAATGTGCACGCAGCAGGGGGAAGACGGATGATGGAGGCCGCGCTTGAAGGCCTTGAAGCCGGGACTGTCTCAGGGCAGAAACGGCCGTCATTAATCGCTGTTACACAGCTGACAAGCACGTCGCCTGACATGCTGCAGCATGAGCTTTTGATCGAAACGCCGCTTGAAGAAACCGTTCTTCGCTACAGCAAGCTCGCAGAAGAGAGCGGGCTTGACGGCGTCGTCTGTTCGGTTCACGAAGCGGACCGGATCTGCCTGGAGACGTCTCCTTCCTTTCTGACGGTGACGCCGGGAATCCGGCTTGCCGATGACAATAAGAACGATCAAGTCAGAGTGGCAACGCCAGCCATGGCGAGGGAAAAAGGCGTTTCCGCGATCGTGGTCGGCCGTTCGATCACACAAGCGGAAGATCCGGTTTCGGCTTATCGAAAAATAGTGCTTGAGTGGGAGGGAATCAAAGCATGAAAACAGAAATTGCAAAGCATCTATTAGCAATCAAGGCGGTTTTCCTGCGGCCGAATGAGCCGTTTACATGGGCGAGCGGCATGAAGTCGCCGATTTACTGCGACAACAGGTTGACGCTTTCGTATCCTGAGGTAAGGGATGACATCGCATCAGGCCTTGCCGGGTTGATCAAAGACAAATATCCGGAAGCAGAAATCATTGCGGGCACGGCAACAGCGGGAATTCCTCACGCGGCGCTTGCCGCTGACAGGCTCCGCCTGCCGATGTGCTACGTCAGAAGCAAGCCGAAAGCGCACGGAAAAGGAAATCAAATCGAAGGAGCGGTCAAAAAAGGGCAAAAAGTTGTTGTTATCGAAGATCTGATCTCGACGGGCGGCAGTGTTCTTGAAGCCGTCTCCGCTTTAAATGATGCCGGCTGCGAGGTGCTTGGCGTTGCTGCAATCTTCACGTACGGGCTTCCGAAAGCGGGTATCGCCTTCGATGAAGCGGGCGTCGAATACCATACCCTGACCGACTACGACACGCTGACAGAAGCAGCGCTTGCCGAAGGCTATATCAGCGAAGCAGATGCAGCAAAGCTGAAAGAATGGAAAGCAGATCCGCAATCAACAGCATGGATAAAAATATGAAGAAAGCAGTCGTCTCTTTATGAAGGGGACGGCTTTTTTGATGCTCCAAAAATAGTAAAATCGAACCATTTTTATTTTTTATTAATCCTATAAAAAAAGTCGGGTTGACTTTTATTCGAATTGTGCTAAAATTTAAAAATACAAAAGCAAACTTATCAAGAGCGGTGGAGGGACTGGTCCGATGAAACCCGGCAACCTGCGTGTATTCGTAAGGTGCTACTTCCAGCAAAATGCGCTCATTTTGAGAGATAAGGAATATATAAAGTTCCTCGTCTTTCTTTCACATTTGGAAGAAAGATTTTATTTTTCGGGGCAAAAGGAGGAGCTGGCAGTGAAAACGGATGAGCAGCTCGACAAAGCGATCATCACAATGAAAGACATGCTGAAAGATATGAGTTACGGATCCATCACATTCGTTGTCCAGGATGGAAAGGTGATTCAAATCGAAAAAAATGAAAAAATAAGATTGAAATAGCTGACTAGACAAACTAGAGGCGGTTTTCACAGAGTTTTTTTCTGCTGAAAGCCGTTTTTTTGTTGGCAAAAAAAGGGGGAAACGAAAATATTTACTTACAGTACATGGGAAGAACCGACGATCACGTTTCAAGAGGATGATTCTTATAAAGGCGCGCTGTCGGTCCTCAAATGGGCGTACGGCCATTACGGCGATCAGCTCGTATACGCCTGCAGCTTCGGAATCGAAGGGATCGTCCTCATTGATTTAATCTATAAGGTGAAAAAAGACGCCGTCATCGTTTTTCTTGATACAGGGCTTCATTTTAAAGAAACGTATGAAACGATCGAGGCTGTCAAAGAACGATATCCGGGCCTTCAGATTATGATGAAGAAACCGGAACTTACAGTCGAACAGCAGGCTCAGGAATACGGGGACAAACTTTGGGAAACCAACCCAAATCTTTGCTGTGAAATGAGAAAGGTCATCCCTCTCCGCGAGACCCTTTCAGCATATCCGGCATGGCTGTCAGGGCTGCGCCGCGAGCAGTCCGAGGGACGGAGCAAGACGAACTTTTTAAACAAGGACGATAAATTCAAGTCCATCAAAGTCTGCCCGCTCATCCATTGGACATGGAAGGATATTTGGAGATATGTGACAAAGCACGATCTGCCGTACAACCCGCTTCACGACCAGGGCTATCCGAGCATCGGCTGCGCCCCGTGCACGTCGCCGGCCTTTACGATGGACGATCTCCGCTCCGGCCGCTGGAATGGATTGAATAAAACAGAATGCGGATTACACGAGTAAGGAGATGAGTCATGGAACTTGCCGCCATTATATTTAGCATGTTTTTTGCGATGAATATCGGTGCGAGCGGTGCAGCGGCCTCTATGGGCATCGCCTACGGATCGGAAGCGGTGAAAAAACAGCTTCACGCGCTTCTGATCTGTTCAGCCGGCATTCTCCTCGGAGCCGTCATCGGCGGAGGAGAAGTCGTCAAAACGATCAGCTCAGGGATCATTCCCGAACGGGTGATTACGCTGGAAATCGTCTGCATCATCATCGGCTCCGCAGCTTTGTCGCTCTTTATCGCAAACGTTCTCGGCATTCCTTTATCGACAAGTGAAGTGACAGTCGGATCTGTCGTCGGTGTAGGTGTCGCGTATCAAGTATTGTATGTCAAATCGTTGATGGTGATTGTCGCCTTTTGGGTGATTGTCCCTTTTATCGCGTTTTGTTTTACGTATGTGATGGCCAAGATTATGAAAAAGACGGTCAAACCGGCCTCTGGAAAAAAACTTCGGATCTTGACGGCCGTTCTGGTCATCGCCGGTTTTATGGAGGCTTTCTCGGCGGGGATGAACAATGTCGCAAACGCTGTCGGGCCGCTGGTGGCGGCGCATGTTTTGACCGTCGGCCAAGGAACGATGTACGGCGGATTGTTTGTCGCGCTCGGCGCCCTTTTATTGGGCCGGCGCGTTCTTGAGACAAACGGCAAAAAAATCACCAGATTCTCCAAAGGAGAGGGGATCCTTCTTTCGGGGACAGGATCGGGTCTTGTCATCATCAGTTCTATTTTCGGCCTTCCGGTTCCGCTCACGCAGGTGACATCATCTTCTATTATAGGGATGGGAATGGCGAAAAACGGCGGCAATGTTTTTCATAAACAAGTGGTCAAAACGATGCTGAAAGTGTGGATCGTTTCGCCATTTCTTTCCTTGAGCCTGTCTTATATGCTGGTCAGCCTTTTCTTAAAAGGAGACTACTATTCTCTCATCGTCGTCACGAGCGTTCTTTTGGCATCAGTCGGAACGATCAGCCTGGTGAGAGCCGTGAAAAAAGAACACAGCTCCGTCCATGAACAGGGCGGGGGAATTTAAGCAACAAGTAGGGGGAAACAAAGTTATGAGTTTAGCGCCACACGGCGGTGTATTGGTTAACCGCGTCAATGAAGCATACGATGTGAAACATATCGGACTGGAAATCGAACTTGACCTGATCGCATTCGCCGATCTCGAATTGATCGGAATCGGAGCGTACAGCCCGATCGAAGGCTTTTTCACTGAAAAAGACTACCTTTCAGTCGTAGAAAATATGAGGCTTGCAAGCGGAGATGTTTGGACGCTTCCGATCAGCCTTCCAGTTGACGGGCGAAAAGCCGCCGAATTCAAAACAGGCGACACCGTCCGCCTCACATACGAAGGAGAAACATACGGGGTAATTGAAATCGAAGACATCTATAAGCCCGATAAGAAAAAGGAAGCTGTGAACGTCTATAAAACTGACGATCTGAACCATCCGGGCGTCAAAAAATTGTTCGAGCGGGGCGATGTCTATGTCGGCGGCCCGATCACACTCATCAAACGGAGCGAAAAGCAGTTCCCTGCCCATACGTTTGAACCGGCGGAGACGAGACGGAAGTTTGCCGAGCTCGGCTGGAAA
>NZ_JBALMR010000084.1:87687-117979 GCF_036963165.1 Bacillus sp. JJ675
CGGCTGGAAAACGATCGTCGGATTCCAAACGAGAAATCCTGTGCACAGAGCGCATGAATACATTCAAAAAACCGCGCTGGAAACAGTTGACGGACTTTTCCTCAATCCGTTAGTCGGAGAAACGAAGTCAGACGATATTCCGGCAGATGTCAGGATGAAAAGCTACCGGGTGCTGCTTGACGGATATTACCCGAAAGACCGCGTCTTCCTTGGCGTTTTCCCGGCAGCGATGCGTTATGCAGGTCCGAAAGAAGCGATCTTCCATGCGCTCGTCAGAAAAAATTACGGCTGCACCCATTTCATCGTCGGAAGGGACCATGCGGGTGTCGGCGATTATTACGGAACATATGAAGCCCAGGAGCTGTTCGGTCAGTTCACGCCAGAAGAAATCGGCATCACTCCGATGAAATTTGAACACAGCTTTTACTGCAATGTGTGCGGATCAATGGCGACGGCAAAAACTTGCCCGCATGACAGGGAGCACCATGTCATTTTGTCCGGCACAAAAGTGAGGGGAATGCTGAGAAACGGCGAGTTCCCGCCAAGCACATTCAGCCGTCCCGAAGTCATCGAAACTTTAATCAAAGGCTTAGCAGCCGGCGTTTCTTAAAGGGAGGAAAAACCGTTGGTGAATAAAGACATCGTCTGGCACGAGGCATCCATTACAAAGAAGGAATATCATGAGAAAAACGGACATAAAAGCGGAATTATTTGGCTGACAGGTTTGAGCGGCTCGGGGAAATCAACGATTGCCAACGCAGCCGCCCGCCAGCTGTTTGAAGAAGGCTTTCAGGTGACGGTGCTTGACGGCGATAACGTCAGACACGGCCTGAACAAAGACCTCGGATTTTCGGATGAGGACCGGAAAGAGAACATCCGCCGGATCGGCGAAGTCGCAAAGCTGTTCGTCGAGCAGGGTACGATCGTGATTACGGCGTTTATTTCTCCTTTTAAAGAAGACCGCGACCTTGTCAGACAGCTCCTCGGGGAAAACGAATTCCATGAAGTGTACGTCAAATGCGATTTGGAAACGTGCGAAAAAAGGGACCCGAAAGGCTTGTACAAAAAAGCGAGAAACGGGGAAATTCGATTTTTCACGGGCATTGATTCGCCGTATGAAGAACCTGAATCGCCTGAGCTCATCCTTAATACGAGCGAGCATGACCGGAACGAGTGCAAAGACAGGCTCGTTGAATACGTAAAAAACGAAACGAAATAAAACGCTTGGCCAATAGGAAAGTGCAATGACTGCACTTTCCTATTTCATAAAGGAAACGTTTGGCGTGTTGTGACATTTTCATCACCGAACGCTTTCTTTATGATTTATAATGAAATGAAGTGAAACGATTTTGATCGATCGGGGGAAAGTGCAAGATGGGGAAAGTGTATATCGTTGGGGCAGGTCCTGGAGACCCCGATTTACTGACAATCAAAGCTTTGAAAGCGATCCAGAAAGCCGACGTCATTTTATACGACCGGCTTGTCAACAAACAGATCCTTCAGCATGCAAAAGAGGGAGCAGACCTCATATACTGCGGAAAGCTTCCCGATTATCATATGATGAAGCAGGAGACGATCAACCATTTTCTCGTCAAATATGCGAAAAAAGGAAAAATCGTCGTCAGACTAAAAGGGGGGGACCCTTTCGTTTTCGGCAGAGGAGGAGAGGAAGCCGCAAGCCTCGCAGAAAACGGAATTCCCTTTGAAATCGTTCCCGGGATCACTTCAGGGATCGCAGCGGCCGCTTATGCCGGCATCCCCGTAACTCACCGGGATGCGAGTTCAAACGTCGCTTTCGTGACGGGCCATTACAAGGCAGAAGAAGACTTTGAGGAAAAGTGGAAAGTGCTGGCGACCGGAATCGATACCCTCGTCATCTACATGGGGATCAAAAACGTGAAGCAAATCGAAAGGCTTTTAATCGAAAACGGCAGAGACCGTTCAACACCGGCTGCTTTCATCCACTGGGGAACGACGGACAAGCAGAAAACGGTGGTTTGCACGGTTGAAACGCTTGCCGAAACCGCCGAAAACGAAAAAATCGTTAACCCGAGCCTCATCGTCATCGGCGATGTGGTCAACTTCCGCTCGCGTTTGAACTGGTACGAAACCGAGCTGAAAAATACAGCACTAAGCGAGGCGCTTTGACATGAAACAAGCCATTTTGTATATCGGCCACGGCAGCCGTCTGAAAAAAGCACAACAAGAAGCAGCCGCTTTTTTGGAAGGGTGCAGAAGCGACATGTCCGCACCCATTCAGGAAATCTCTTTTTTGGAGCTTGCACCGCCTGATATTGAATCGGGATTTAAAGCGTGCGCAGAAAAGGGCGCGACGCATATCGCCGCGGTGCCGCTTCTCCTTTTGACCGCCGCACACGCCAAAAAAGACATCCCGGTAGAAATCGCCCGTGTTTCTTCCCAGTATCCTTCCATCAGCGTCACTTACGGCAAGCCGATCGGCGTTGATCAGGAGGTCGTCAAAGCCGTTTTGACGCGGATCGAAGAGACTGGCGTTCCTTATGAACATGCGAGGATCGTATTGATCGGAAGGGGGAGCTCTGATCCGGACGTCTTGCGGGATGTCACAGAGATTGCAGCCCGCCTCAAAGCGCTGGCTCCGGTTGATGAGGTCATTCCTTGTTTTATGACCGCATGTGAACCGAATTATCGCGACGTTTTTTCACAGCTTAAAGAAAGCGGCGGAAAAACGACATTCATCGTTCCGTATCTGTTGTTTACAGGGATGCTGATGAAGGAGATCGAAAGGGAGACCGAAAAGCTGAAGGAAACCAATCCAGACGTTGTGCTCTCTGAATATCTCGGCTTCCACCCGCACGTCAAAAACGCCTTTTTAAACCGCGTCAAGGAAGCCGTTATTAATCATGACCGTTCCTTCGATTTCAAAGGAGCCGCCGATGCTTCCGCTTCACATTAACATGAGCGGCAAGCCCGTCGTCATCGCAGGCGGGGGGCGGATTGCGGCAAGGCGGCTGAAAGCGGTGGCGGGCGAAGGCGCATCCGTTACCGTCATAAGCCCCGACGTATCGGCTGACATGCTCGAGCTGATCGAAAAACACGGGGTTTGCTGGAAGCGGAAAAAAGCGGAGCCTGAAGATGTGAAAGACGCCTTTCTCATCATACTTGCAACAGATGATCGCGAGGCGAATAAGCGGATTGCAAGATCAGCCGGAGAAGGCCAGCTCGTCAATGTTGCGAGCGAGGCTGAGCTCGGAAATGTGTACGTTCCGAAAATCGTCAAAAAAGGAAACATCACCATCAGTGTCTCGACAAACGGCGCAAGCCCGAGCCATACGATCGAATTGGCCGGGCGGATCGACGGACTGATCGATGACGAGCTCGTCCGGGAGATCGATGAACTTTTCCGGAAAAGAAGAGGCCCGAACCGATAACGGTTCAGGCCTTTTTTTCGTTTAGCGCGAAGTTTTCAGCTTGATGACAAGGTCTTCATCAGGCGTCACGAAAACGGTTTGCTGGCGGTCATATGTGACAAAACCGGGCTTTGCGCCGTTCGGCTTTTTGACATGGCGGATTTTCGTATAGTCGACAGGGACTGAAGCTGAGTTTTTCGCTTTGCTGAAGTATGCTGCGATCCGGGCAGCTTCAAGGATCGTTTGTTCGTCAGGATCGCTTGCGCGGATCACGACGTGCGAGCCCGGGATATCTTTCGTGTGCAGCCAAAGGTCGTCCCGGGCGGCCAGCTTCATCGTCAAATATTCGTTCTGCTTGTTGTTTTTTCCGACGAGGATCGTTTCTCCCGCCGTAGATTCATAGGTTTCCAGAGAAGGGGCTTGTTTTTTTTGCTTTTTCTGGCCCGGCTGCTGTTTGGCGCGCAAATAGTTTCCTTCTTGAAGCTCTTCGCGGATTTCTTGCAGATCCTTTGGCGATGCAGACGCGAGCTGCTGCATCAGCTGGTCGAAATAAGCGATCTCTTCCTCAGCGAGCCTGATTTGTTCTTTGACGACTTCCACTGAATTTTTCGCCTTCTGATATTTTGTAAAATAGCTTTGCGCATTTTCAGACGGCGTTTTATTCGGATTGAGGGGAATTGTGACCTCCCGGCCGTTTTCATCATAATAGTTGGCGACTTTGGCTTCTTTATCGCCTTTTTTCAGCTTGTAAAGGTTTGCCGTCAACAGCTCTCCGTACAGCTGGTATTCCTTGGCGTTTTCAGAATCCGCCAGCGTTTTTTTGAGCTTTTTGATCTTGTTTTCGTTCTTTTTCTTTTCGTTCATGACGAACCGTTCCAAGTCATGGGCCTGCTGTTTGACGCGGTCCCTTTCCGCTTTTCCGAAATAGTAGCGGTCAAGGAGTCCGCTCAGCGTCCCGAACGGCCGCCTGTCTCCTTTTACGTGCGTCAAATCAAGCAGATAGAAATATTCCTTTCCGTCTTCTGTCACAAGCTGCGGGGTAAAGTTCTGGTTTTTGACGTCGGCAAACATCCTCATAAGCGCATCTGGAAGCGTTGCCCTGTTTGCAAGCCCGGCCCGGAACACGGCTTCTTTTGCAAAGAGGGGGGAGACCCCGGAGAAGGTGTCGACGATCTGTCTGTCTAATTTCCCCTCCTGAAAATTGAGGTGGCGGAGAATGTCTTCCTTATCCGCCTCAAGCGGCGACAGCTTGTTTTGCGCGGGCGGCAGGATGTAATCATAGCCTGGAAGAACGGTCCGATAGCTGTTAATCGATGGAGAAAGGTGCTTTAAGCTGTCAATGATGACGCCTTTTTCCCCGTCGGTCAAGACGATGTTGCTGTGCCTTCCCATGATTTCCACGACGAGCTTTCTTGTGAGCATGTCGCCGACTTCATTGCGGCTTTTCATGTGAAATACGATCACCCTGTCCATGCCGACTTGTTCGATCTGTTCGACGAAACCGCCCTCCAAATGCTTGCGGAGGAGCATGCAAAACATCGGCGGAGCGCTCGGATTGCCGTACGCTTCCTCTGTAAGATGAACCCTGGCATAGCTGGGGTGGGCGGAGAGCAGCAGTTTGCGGTTTTTTCCGTTAGCCCTGATGTGAAAAATCAGCTCATGCTTAAACGGCTGATGAATTTTGGTGATTCGCCCGCCCCTAATCGTTTCATTCAATTCTCCTATCATTCCGTATGTAAAAATGCCGTCAAAAGACATATTAAAAACACCCTTTTCTTATTAATCCTCTTCATCATGTGTCTGTCCGAATAATTATAGCATGATTTAGGACGAGTCTGAATAAATTGACTTATAGAGACAAAGGAAAGCTTTAAGGGCAGAAGGAGTGGACGATTCAATGAAATGGCACGAGATGGGACAAACCGAATTGTTAAACGTAACAAAAACGTCCATTGAGAAAGGGCTGACAGAAAAAGAGGTTAAAAAGCGGCTTGAAAGACACGGGGCAAACGAACTTCTTGAAGGCGAAAAAACGTCGGCATTGGCTTTGTTTTTTTCGCAGTTTAAAGACTTCATGGTTCTTGTGCTGCTTGCGGCCACGGTGGTTTCCGGCTTTTTGGGTGAATATATCGACGCGATTGCCATCATTGCGATCATCTTCGTAAACGGCATCCTCGGTTTTTTCCAGGAACGAAAGGCGGAGAAATCGCTTCAGGCATTAAAGGAACTGTCCGCCCCGCAGGTGACGGCGCTCCGCGACGGAAGCTGGGTCAAAATTCCTTCAAGAGAGCTTGTGCCGGGAGATGTCGTGCATTTTTCAAGCGGGGACAGAATCGGTGCTGATCTCAGGCTGATCGAGACGAAAAGTCTTGAAATAGAAGAGTCGGCACTAACCGGCGAGTCGCTTCCGGTATCAAAGCAGTCGGAACGTTTTCAGGCTTCGGATGTGTCGCTCGGCGATTTGACGAACATGGCCTTTATGGGAACGCTCGTGACAAGGGGAAGCGGGATCGGGATCGTCATTGGCACCGGGATGAACTCGGCGATGGGAAAAATCGCCGATATGCTTGAGTCGGCCGGAAATGCGGCGACTCCGCTGCAAAGAAGGCTGGAGGAGCTCGGGAAAATCCTGATCGTGGCTGCGCTCTTGCTGACGCTCCTTGTCGTGGTGGCAGGCGTTGTTCGAGGCCATGATCTGTACAGCATGTTTTTAGCCGGCGTTTCGCTCGCCGTCGCCGCCATTCCCGAAGGGCTGCCGGCGATTGTCACGGTCGCCTTGTCCCTCGGCGTTCAGCGGATGATCAGGCAGAAATCGATCGTCAGAAAGCTGCCCGCCGTTGAAACGCTGGGCTGCGCTTCGATTATTTGCTCCGATAAGACGGGAACGATGACGCAGAACAAAATGACCGTCACCCACGTATGGTCAGAGGGGAAAACGTGGAACGTGTCAGGCATCGGCTACGATCCACAAGGCTCTTTCAGCATGAACGGCCGGGAGATTCAAGTCAAAAACCACAAGTCATTGCAGCAGGTGCTCCTGTTTGGCGCATTGTGCAATTCATCCTCGATCATTGAAGAAGACGGCGAGTTCCGCCTCGATGGAGACCCGACGGAAGGCGCTCTGCTGACGGCCGCCAAAAAAGCGGGGTTTACGGACCGGTATGTCAGCGGACATTTTAAGATTGTCGAAGAGTTTCCGTTTGATTCGGCCCGGAAAATGATGTCCGTCGTCGCGGAGGATGCAAGCGGCAAGCGCTTTGTCATTGCCAAGGGCGCTCCCGATGTGTTAATGAAGCGCTCCTCCGCCGTCTATAAAGAAGGCAGGCGCGAGCCGATTACAAAAGAGAGACTCGCCGAAACGAACACCGCGCTGGAAATGCTCGCATCCCAGGCGCTGAGGACGATTGCGGTCGCCTATAAACCGGTCAGGGAATCTGCGAATCTCACCCTTGAAAAAGCGGAGTCAGACTTAACGTTTATCGGGCTTTTGGGAATGATTGACCCTCCTCGGCCTGAAGTAAAACAGGCCATTAAAGAATGCCGCGATGCCGGAATCAAAACGGTCATGATCACAGGCGACCACGTGACAACGGCAAAGGCGATTGCAAAACAGCTGGGGCTTTTGCCGCGGGGCGGTAAAGTCATGGACGGGCAGACGCTCAATGAGCTTACACAGGAAGAGCTGACAGAAATCGTCGAAGACGTGTACGTGTTTGCCAGAGTATCGCCCGAGCACAAGCTGAAAATCGTCACTGCCTATCAGGAAAACGGCCATGTGGTCGCGATGACGGGTGACGGCGTCAATGATGCGCCGGCGATCAAGCAGGCTGATATCGGCATCGCGATGGGCATCACCGGAACAGATGTCGCCAAAGAAGCTTCATCCCTCATTCTTGTCGATGATAATTTCGCCACGATCAAGTCGGCGATCAAAGAAGGGCGGAACATCTACGAAAATATTAGGAAGTTTATCAGATATCTGCTCGCTTCAAATGTCGGGGAAATTCTTGTCATGCTGTTTGCGATGATGCTTGCCCTGCCGTTGCCGCTCGTTCCGATCCAGATCCTTTGGGTCAACCTTGTGACGGACGGACTCCCGGCCATGGCGCTCGGAATGGATCAGCCGGAAGGCGATGTGATGAGGCGGAAGCCGCGCCATCCGAAAGAGGGGGTCTTTGCGAGAGGCCTTGGCTGGAAAGTTGTATCGCGCGGCTTTTTAATCGGGGCGGCGACGCTTGCGGCATTCATGTTTATCTACCACCGCAACCCGGATGCGCTTGCATATGCCCAGACCGTTGCGTTTGCCACTCTGGTGCTAGCCCAGCTCATTCACGTGTTTGACTGCCGCAGCGAGCGGTCCATTTTTGAACGGAACCCGTTTGAAAACGTTTATCTGCTCGGCGCCGTGTTGTCTTCGATTGTACTGATGCTTGTCGTCATTTACTATCCGCCGCTGCAGCCGATCTTCCACACCGTGCCGATCTTAATGGCGGACTGGCTGCTGATTATCGGAATGTCGGCCATCCCAACTTTTTTGCTTGCCGGGTCACTTTTGACAAGAAAAAAGTAGGCTTGTATGATATAATCTTAAAGGTAATAGAGGTTTCTATTGCCTTTTTAAGCTTGCCGGAAATCGCTTCGGCATTTTCGTGAGAAGGCACATTGTTGCCTAAAGCATCATCAATTTTTGATGAAAGTATACAGAATTGGGTGTGTTTTATGATACGGAGTATGACCGGTTTCGGCAGCGCGAGCAAAACGGAGGATGGTCTGACGGTAGCTGTTGAGCTGAAATCTGTCAACTATCGCTTTAAAGAAGTGAACGCCCGCATGCCAAGGCCATTGCTCTATTTGGAAGACAAAATAAAGCAGACGATTTTTAAACATATACAAAGAGGACGGCTGGAGCTGTTTGTTTCGGTTGGCGATGAGGCGCTCATCAGCCGGAAAATCCAGGTCGACTGGCCGCTGCTTGAAGAATACATGAAGACGGCCGGCGAAATGAAAGACCGCTATCAGCTTTCAGGCGAGATCACGCTTCATGACGCTTTACGGTTTGAACACGTCATACAAATCGAAGAGGAGCCCGTTTATCACGAACACCTTGAGCGGGTTCTCCTTGAGGCGGTTGAAGCGGCCGTCAGCGAACTGTGCAGCATGCGCGAAGCTGAGGGAGAGAGACTGAAAGACGACTGCCTTCAGCACATCGCTAAGCTTGAGAAGCTGACCGGCGAAATCGAAGCGCTCGCCCCCGCGGTCGTCGACCATTACCGCGAACGCCTTGAATCAAGGCTTGAAGAATGGTCGGCCGACCGTTTTGACGAAAGCCGCCTGCTGACGGAAGTGGCCTTGTTTGCAGACCGCTCAGACATCACGGAAGAAGTAACGAGGCTGAAAAGCCATTTCCGCCAGTTCCGCGATATTTGCGAAGCGGGAGGCGCCTGCGGCCGCAAGCTCGACTTTCTCGTTCAGGAATTAAACCGCGAATCCAACACGATTGGTTCAAAGGCAAATGATCACCACATCACAAAACGCGTGGTCGAAATGAAAAGCTCTATTGAAAAAATAAAAGAACAAGTGCAAAATATAGAATAGCGATTGTGCGTATTGTTTACGGACGTTCTCATCAGGTTAAACTAGAGACGTCCAAATATACAGGGGGAACGTATAGGATGACGATTAAACTGATCAATATCGGCTTTGGAAATATCATATCCGCCAACCGGCTCATCTCGATTGTGAGTCCTGAGTCCGCGCCCATCAAACGGATGATCCAGGACGCGAGAGACCGCGGCATGCTCATAGATGCTACATATGGAAGAAGAACGCGTGCGGTTGTCATTATGGACAGTGACCATATCATCTTATCTGCCGTCCAGCCTGAGACAGTAGCACAAAGGCTTTCTGTAAAAGAAGAAATCATGGATGAAGGGCAGGGATAAAGAGCCTTATGAAAGAAAGAGGATTATTGATCGTTCTCTCCGGCCCTTCAGGCGTCGGCAAAGGAACAGTCAGACAGGCGCTGTTTGCTCAGGAGGACACAAAATTTGAATATTCGATTTCCGTCACGACGAGAAAGCCGAGACAAGGCGAACGGGACGGAGTGGACTACTTTTTTAAAACCCGCGAAGAGTTTGAAGAAATGATTGAGAACAACAAGCTGCTCGAATGGGCCGAATACGTCGGCAACTATTACGGCACGCCCATTGACTATGTTGAAAAAACGCTTCAGGAAGGAAAGGACGTTTTCCTTGAAATCGAGGTTCAGGGAGCGCTTCAAGTGAGGAAGGCCTTTCCAGAAGGGCTGTTTATCTTTTTGGCGCCGCCGAGCCTCGCCGAGCTGAAAAACCGGATCGTCACAAGAGGGACGGAAACAGAGGCCCTCATCGAAAACCGGATGAAAGCGGCGAAGGAAGAAATCGAACTGATGGACGCCTATGACTATGTTGTCGAAAATGACAGCATCGAGCTTGCCTGCGAAAAAATTAAAGCAATCGTTCTCGCCGAGCATTTGAGGCGGGATCGCGTTGCCCCAAGATATAAGAAAATGCTGGAGGTTGAATAAACTTATGCTAGATCCGTCAATTGACTCTCTCATGAATAAACTGGATTCAAAATACACGCTTGTGACCGTTGCTGCAAGACGCGCCCGCGAAATGCAGATGAACAAAGACGAACAGATCGAAAATCCGAAATCTCACAAATATGTCGGCAGAGCCCTTGAAGAAATTGATGCTGGCCTATTGACGTTTGAAAAAGAAAATCGCTAATAGCCGAAAAAATAGCAACCTATCCATTAGGTTGTTATTTTTTTCACGGCCACGAACTAAAACGTAAGGGGGAAAAACGATGCTGAAAAATCGAAACATCTTGCTGGGCGTAAGCGGAGGGATTGCGGTTTATAAAGCGGCCGCATTGACGAGCAAACTTGTTCAGGCAGGGGCAAACGTGAAGGTCATCATGACAAAATCCGCCTGTGAATTTGTTTCCCCGCTCACCTTTCAGGCGCTCTCCCGGCATGAAGTATATACAAATACATTTGAAGAGCCGAATCCGCGCGTGATCGCCCACATCGATGCCGCCGACTGGGCCGATCTCGTCATCGTCGCCCCGGCCACGGCCAATATCATCGGAAAACTCGCGTCAGGCATCGCCGATGACATGCTGACGACGACGCTTTTGGCGACGACCGCGCCGGTATGGATCGCGCCGGCGATGAACGTTCATATGTATGACCATCCGGCCGTAAAACGGAATATCGACATTCTGTATCAGGACGGCTACCGGTTTATTGAACCGAGTGAAGGGTACCTTGCGTGCGGTTATGTCGGCAAAGGCAGGCTCGAGGAGCCTGAGCGGATCGTAGAGCTTGCCGAAGAGCATTTTTCAGGCGGAAGGATGAGCCCTTTGAAAGGTAAACACGTTGTGGTCACGGCGGGTCCGACAAGGGAGCAGATCGACCCTGTCCGCTTTTTCTCAAACCGTTCAACGGGCAAGATGGGCTATGCAATCGCTGAAGAAGCCGCAAAGCTGGGCGCCCGCGTGACACTGGTTTCCGGTCCGACATCGCTTGAAGCGCCGTCCGCTGTTGACGTCGTCCGCGTCAATTCGGCTGATGACATGTATGATGCGGTCTTATCCGTATTTGAAGACGCAGACATCGTTTTTAAAACGGCAGCTGTCGCGGACTATAGGCCAAAATACGTCCATGACCAAAAAATGAAGAAAAAGGACGGGAGCCTCGTGATTGAGCTTGAACGGACAAAAGATATTTTAAAAGAGCTCGGTCAGCGGAAAACAAAACAAATCTTAATCGGGTTCGCTGCGGAAACGCAGCATGTCGAAGAGTATGCGCAAAAAAAGCTGGCATCCAAAAACCTCGACATGGTCGTCGCCAACAACATTACGGCCGAAGGCGCCGGCTTTGGAACGGAGACGAACATTGTGACGGTTTTTTATAAAAACGGAGAAAAGAAAGCGCACCCGCTGATGACGAAGCGGGAGGTCGCATCTGAAATCCTTAAGGACGCCGCTGCGCTCGCCGAACGGGGCGGGACGTCTTCATGAACTTTGCCGAAGTGATCGTCGATGTCACTACGAAAAATATTGACAGACCGTTTGATTACCGGATTCCTGACAAATGGAGGGGAATGATCAAGAAAGGGATGCGGGTTGTCGTCCCCTTCGGCCCCCGAAAAATTCAAGGGTTCGTCATCAATGTGAAAGACGCTTCAGATCTTTCCGGGCGGTCTGTCAAGGACATTGAGGAAATCCTTGACCTGACGCCTGTTTTGACCGAAGAGCTGCTCGAGCTGTCCGACTGGCTGACGGAAAAGACGCTTTCATATAAAATCACGGCTTTACAGGCGATGCTTCCGCCGGCCATGAAGGCGAAATACGCGAAAGAAATCAAAGTGATCGGGAAAAAACCGCTTCCAGAACCATTACAAAGCCTGTTTTCAGAAAGAAACGCACTTTCCTATTCAGATATCGAAGATCCCCGGACACTAAAGCTCATTCAGCGCCAGGTTCAAGAGGGAAACCTTGAAGTGGCGTACAAGGTCAACCAAAAAACGAACAAAAAGACGCAGCGCACGGTATCGGCCCTCCGTCCGAAAGCTGAACTGAAAGAGGCGCTTTCGGGGCTTTCCCCGCAGGCTGTCAAACAAAAAGCGATTCTCGAATTTTTTATTGAGGGCAGTGAAGGGATGACTGTAACCGTAAAAGAGCTTTTAGACAAAACCGGAGGGTCGTCCGCCTCCTTGAAACCGCTTTTGGAAAAAGGTTTGTTGCAGGAAGGCGAGCAGGAGGTTTACCGGGACCCCTATCAGGACAGAATGTTCAAAAAAACCGAACCGCTTCCTCTGACAGAAGAGCAGTCGCGGGCTTATGAAGCGATTTCTGAATCGGTTGAAAACGACCGTCATGACGTCTTTCTCCTTCATGGTGTAACGGGAAGCGGCAAAACGGAAATCTATCTGCAATCGATTGAAAAAGTGCTGAACGCCGGAAAAGAAGCGATCGTCCTCGTGCCGGAAATCTCGCTGACTCCGCAGATGGTTCATCGTTTTAAAGGCCGGTTCGGCTCACAGGTGGCGGTTTTGCACAGCGGCCTTTCCACAGGAGAAAAGTATGATGAATGGCGAAAAATCCACCGCAAAGAGGTCCGCCTTGCAGTAGGGGCGCGCTCTGCGATTTTCGCCCCGTTTGAAAACCTCGGAATGATCATCATTGACGAAGAGCATGAGACATCATACAAACAGGAGGAAATGCCGAGATATCATGCGAAGGAAGCGGCGATTAAACGGGCTGAGCACCACCGGTGTCCGGTTGTTCTCGGAAGCGCAACGCCGACGCTTGAATCGTTTGCAAGGGCAAAAAAAGGCGTGTACAAGCTTCTGTCCCTCAAGCACCGCGTCAAAAGCCAGGTCATGCCTGATGTTTCGCTCGTCGATATGAGGGAGGAGCTGAGAAACGGAAACCGCTCGATGTTTTCGAGAGCTTTAATGGAAGAACTCGAAAAAACGCTTGAAAAAGGCGAACAGGCCGTTCTGTTTTTAAACAAAAGGGGCTATTCCTCATTTGTGATGTGCAGGGACTGCGGCTATGTCATCCAGTGTCCGCATTGCGAAATTTCCCTCACATACCACAGATTCGGACAGCGCCTGAAATGCCACTACTGCGGCTTTGAAACCGGCATGCCGTCAACATGTCCCGAATGCGCAGGCGAGCACATCCGCTATTTTGGCACGGGGACGCAGCGGGTCGAAGAAGAATTGACGAAAATTCTCCCGCAAGCCAGAGTGATCCGCATGGATGTTGATACAACGTCCCGGAAAGGAGCGCATGAAAAGCTGCTGACATCCTTCGGCAAAGGTGAAGCCGATATTTTGCTCGGGACGCAGATGATCGCCAAAGGCCTTGATTTCGAAAATGTCACGCTCGTCGGCGTGCTGAGCGCAGACACGATGCTGCACATCCCCGATTTCAGGGCCGCTGAAAAGACGTTTCAGCTTATGACGCAAGTCAGCGGGAGAGCAGGGCGTCACGAAAAACCGGGCAAGGTGATCATTCAAACCTATACGCCGTCGCACTACAGCATCCAGCTTACAAAAACGCACGACTATGAAACGTTTTTTCAGCAGGAGATGATGCACAGAAGGGTACAGGCGTATCCGCCGTATTATTACTTGGCGCTCATCACCGTGTCCCATGAAGAGGTGACAAAGACGGCTCTCGTTACCGAAAAAATCGCCCAATATTTAAAGGCGAACATTCAGGGAGATGCGAAAATCCTCGGGCCCGTCGCTTCGCCGATCGCCAGGATCAAGGATAGATATCGCTACCAATGCGTGATAAAATACAAACAGGATCATCAGCTGACACCTTTGCTGAAAAACATTATGGATCATTACAAGCGCGATATCGAACAAAAGCAATTGACGATCTCGATCGATATGAATCCGTATATGATGATGTAACAATACAATGTGATGGAGGAATTATAGATTGGCAGTAAAACCGATCGTGACGTACCCGGCAGATGTTCTCGAAACGCCTGCCGAGCCCGTTGCGGCTTTTGATAAATCGTTGAAAAAACTACTTGATAACATGTATGATACGATGCTTGAACTTGACGGAGTCGGACTGGCCGCACCGCAAATCGGCGTCTCCAAAAGGGCGGCTGTCGTTGATATCGGTGATGAAACGGGAAGAATCGAACTGATTAATCCCGAGATCATTGAAGAGCGCGGCGAACAAACAGGACCGGAAGGATGCTTAAGCTTCCCCGATCTGTACGGTGAGGTCACGCGGTCTGATTACGTGAAAGTGCGGGCGCTCGACCGCCGCGGAAAGCCGTTCACCATTGAAGCGGAAGGCTTTTTGGCGAGAGCGATGCTTCATGAAATCGACCATTTGGACGGCATTTTATTTACATCAAAAATCACGCGCTACTATGATGCGGAAGAACTTGCGGAAATGGAAGGATGATTGGATGACAAGGATTGTTTTTATGGGAACGCCGGATTTTTCGGTTCCTGTGCTGAACACGCTGATTAAGGACGGCTATGAAGTGGTGGGCGTCGTCACCCAGCCTGACCGTCCGAAAGGCAGAAAAAAAGTGATGACACCGCCGCCGGTTAAGGAAGAAGCGCTGCGCCACGGAATTCCCGTGCTTCAGCCTGAAAAAGTGAGGGAGGAACAGGAGACTGACAAGATCCTTGAGCTCAAGCCGGATTTAATCGTAACGGCGGCATTCGGGCAAATCCTGCCGAAAAAGCTGTTGGATTATCCGAAATACGGCTGCATCAACGTCCATGCTTCCCTTCTCCCTGAGCTGCGCGGAGGAGCGCCGATCCATTACGCGATCCTTGAAGGAAAGCAAAAGACAGGCGTGACGATCATGTACATGGTCGAAAAGCTCGATGCCGGAGATATGCTGGCTAAAGTCGAAGTTGACATCGAAGAACACGATAATGTCGGCACGCTCCACGACAAATTGAGCAAAGCGGGAGCCGCGCTTCTTTCTGAAACGGTGCCGAAAGTAATAGACGGCTCCGTGACGCCGGAGGAGCAGGATGAGGAAAAAGCGACATACGCTCCAAACATTAAGCGGGAACAAGAGCGGATCGACTGGTCACAGCCCGGCGAGGTTTTGTACAACCAGGTCCGCGGCTTAAACCCATGGCCTGTCGCATATACGACCCTCGGAGGACAAATCTTGAAAGTATGGGCGGCCGAAAAAGTTCCCGCAGAAAAACAGGCTGAGCCGGGAGAGATCATTGCTATTGAAAAAGACGGCATCGTTGTCGCCGCAGGAAACGGCACCGCACTTAAACTAACGGAAGTGCAGCCTGCCGGAAAAAAAAGAATGAAAGGCGAAGATTTCGTCAGGGGAGCGGGTCTTCAAGCCGGAATGAAATTAGGGTATAACGATGAAAAAAAGTAATGTCAGGGAAGTCGCGCTCGATACATTGATTAAGCTTGACCAAAATCAAGCGTACAGCAACCTTCTGCTGCAGTCGGTCATGAAAACGAACGATTTAAACGACAAGGACAGGGGTCTTTTAACTGAGCTCGTATACGGCACCCTTCAGAACAAGCTTGCCCTCGACTATATGCTGAAGCCGTTCATTAAAAAGCCGGAAAAAGTGAAGCCGTGGGTGATCCATCTGTTAAGAATGTCTCTGTATCAAATGGAGTATCTGGAGAAAATCCCGGATCGGGCCGCATTGTTTGAAGCGGTAGAAATCGCGAAAAAACGCGGGCATAAAGGAATTTCTTCATTTGTCAACGGGGTTTTGCGTTCCATCCAGAGGGAAGGCGTTCCTTCATTTGCTGAAATCGGCGATCCGGTTAAGCGCCTGGCGACCGAAACGAGCCATCCGGAATGGCTTGTCAAAGAATGGGCGGAAGCGTACGGATTTGAGGCGGCCGAACGCATTTGCCGCATTCATATGATACCGCCAAAGCAGACGATCCGCGTCAACAGGCTAAAAAACGACAGGGACACGATGCTCAAGCACCTGAGCGAAGCGGGAATCGAGGCCGAAAAAGGCGACCTCTCGCCGGACGCACTCAAACTGTTAAAAGGAACGATTGCCTCAACCCCATTTTTCAAGGAAGGCGATGTGACGATCCAGGATGAAAGCTCGATGCTCGTCGCGAGGGCCCTCGGTCCAAAACCGGGTGAAACAGTACTTGATGCGTGCGCGGCGCCTGGAGGGAAATCGACTCATATCGGCGAGCTCCTTGAAAACACCGGAAAGGTCGTTTCCCTCGACCTGCACAAGCATAAAGTGAAGCTCATCAGGGAAACAGCCGGCCGGCTCGGGCTTTCCAACATTGAAACGGCAGCAATGGATGCCAGAAAAGCGGCCGAAGCTTTTCAGCCGGAGCAATTTGACCGGATTCTCGTCGACGCGCCGTGCTCAGGGTTCGGCGTCATCCGCAGGAAGCCTGATCTCAAATACAGCAAAACACCGGAAGACAGCGCCCGCCTTGCCGGCATTCAACTCGCGATTTTAAACGAAATCGCGCCGCTTTTGAAAAAAGGCGGCACACTGGTCTACAGTACGTGTACAATAGACCGGACAGAAAACGAACAAGTCATGCATGCGTTTTTGGAAGAACACGATGAATTTGAGCTTGATCCGACGCTGAAGGACCGGCTGCCGGAAAAAGCCGCGCCTTATGTGAAGGACGGAAGCATCCAAATTCTTCCCCATTATTTCGGCACAGACGGCTTCTTTATTTGCAGCATGAGAAAGAGGGATCACAATGATTGAATCAAAACAAAAGGTAAGAAAAGAATTGCGGACTGAAAAACCGTCGATTTATTCATTTGAAATCGATGACATCAAAAGCTGGCTTGAGGAAAACGGCGAAAAGCCTTTCCGCGCCACGCAAATCTTTGAATGGCTATACAGCAAAAGAGTTTCATCATTTGACGAGATGACAAACCTTTCAAAAGAGCTTCGCAATAAGCTCAAAGAGCATTTTGTATTGACAACGCTCAAAACGGCCGTCAAGCAGACATCCCAGGACGGAACGATGAAATTCTTATTCGAACTTCATGACGGCTATACGATCGAAACCGTTTTAATGAGGCACGATTACGGCAATTCTGTTTGTGTCACTACACAGGTCGGCTGCCGCATCGGCTGTACGTTTTGCGCATCCACGCTCGGCGGGCTGAAGCGGAACCTTGAAGCCGGGGAAATCGTCGCACAGGTTGTCAAGGTGCAGCAGGCGCTCGATGAAACAGATGAGCGCGTCAGCTCCATCGTGATTATGGGAATCGGCGAACCGTTCGATAATTTCCAGGAAATGCTCGCCTTTTTAAAAATCGTCAACCATGATAAAGGACTGAACATCGGCGCCCGCCATATTACAGTGTCAACGAGCGGAATCATTCCGAAAATCTACGAGTTTGCAGATGAAAAACTGCAAATCAACTTTGCGATTTCTCTGCATGCGCCAAACACCGAGATCAGAAGCCGGCTGATGCCGATCAACAGGGCATACAAGCTGCCAGAGCTGATGAAGGCCGTTGATTACTATATCAAGAAAACCGGCAGAAGGATCACCTTTGAGTACGGGCTTTTCGGCGGTGTCAACGATCAGGTTGAACACGCGGAAGAACTCGCAGCGCTGTTAAAAGGAATCAAGTGTCACGTCAATTTAATTCCCGTCAATTATGTACCTGAACGAGACTATGTCAGAACACCTAGAGAGCAGATTTTCGCCTTTGAAAAGACATTAAAGTCTCATGGAGTCAATGTTACGATCAGAAGAGAGCAAGGCCATGATATTGACGCTGCCTGCGGACAGCTGCGTGCGAAGGAGCGTCAAGAAGAGACGAGGTGAATCAAGGTTGAAGACAGCCTTAAAAACAGACAGGGGAAAGATACGTCAGCACAATGAAGATGATGCCGGCATTTTTGCAGGAAAAGAGGAGCGGGTTTTGGCCGTTGTCTGCGACGGCATGGGAGGCCATCTTGCGGGAGACGTCGCCAGCAGGATGGCGGTCTCTGCCCTAAAGGACGCCTGGGAGCAGGCGCAAGATATTCCGGATTCACCGGCTGATACCGAAGCTTGGCTAAAAGGACAGATTACCGCCGTCAACCAAAAGGTTTACGACCATTCGAGGGCGCACGAAGAATGCCATGGAATGGGGACGACGGTCGTCTGCGCCTTATATACGGGGAAAACGCTGACGGTAGCCCATATAGGAGACAGCCGCTGCTACCTCCTCCACAAAGACAGCTTCACACAGCTGACCGAAGACCATTCGCTTGTCAATGAACTTGTGCGGACGGGAGGGATTTCGAAAGAAGACGCCGAACATCACCCGCGGAAAAATGTGCTGACAAAAGCGCTCGGCACAGATCCCGAAGTGGAGGTGGAGGCCCATTCCTTTGAAATGGAACCCGGTGACAAGGTTCTGTTATGTTCCGACGGCCTGACGAACAAGGTCGATGATATGAAGCTGAAAGAAATGCTTCAATCTGCTTCTTCCTTGGAAGAAAAAGCGGAGCGGCTTGTTCAGGCGGCAAATGACAACGGCGGTGAAGACAACATTACCGTTGCGCTGTTGGAGCTTCCTTCTCAAACTGAAGAAGGTGAAGACAAGTGCTAATCGGCAAACGGATCAGCGGACGTTATCACATCCTGCGAGCCATTGGCGGAGGGGGGATGGCTAACGTTTATTTGGCAAATGACATCATACTCGACCGGGAAGTCGCGATTAAAGTGCTGCGGTTTGACTTCGTTCATGACGCTGATTTTATCAGGCGTTTCAGAAGGGAAGCCCAGGCCGCCGCAAGTCTCGACCATCCGAATATCGTCAGCATTTATGATGTCGGAGAAGAAGATGACATCTATTATATCGTGATGGAGTACGTAGAGGGGATGACCCTGAAAGAATACATAAACCAATCCGGCCCCCTTCATCCAAAAGAAGCGGTCCAGATCATGGAGCAAATCGTGTCGGCTATCGCACACGCCCACGATAACCGGATTGTCCACAGGGATATCAAGCCGCACAATATCCTGATCGACCATTTGGGACATATTAAAGTCACCGATTTCGGCATCGCCATGGCGTTAAGCTCTACGACCATCACACACACCAACTCGGTTTTGGGCTCGGTCCATTACCTTTCGCCTGAACAGGCAAGGGGGGGCCTGTCCACGAAAAAATCCGATATTTATTCACTCGGCATCGTGCTGTTTGAGCTGTTAACCGCACGGACGCCGTTTGAAGGGGAATCAGCGGTCAGCATCGCGCTCAAGCACCTGCAATCGGAAACGCCTTCAGTGAAAAGGTGGAATCCGGCCGTGCCGCAAAGTTTGGAAAACGTCGTTCTGAAGGCGACGGCCAAAGATCCGTTTCACCGCTACGAAACGGCCGAGGACATGGAAAGCGATTTGAGGACGGCTTTTGATCCGGACAGGATGAATGAAACGAAATTCTCCATCCCGCCGGACGATGAAATGACAAAAGCGGTCCCTGTCATCAAAGACGTGCCTGATGACGGAAGCCCGGGCCCTTCAAGCGGCCCGGACGAAGAGCCGGCTGCCCCGCACAAAAAAGCAAAGAAAAAAAGGAAGAAGTGGCCGCTCGTTGTATTCACGCTGTTTTTTATTTTGGTCACGTCCGTTATCTTGGCGGTGACGGTGTTTCCGTCGCTGTTCATACCAAAAGATGTAAAGGTTCCCAATGTGGCCGGCCTTGAGTATGAAGAAGCTGTCACCCTTCTAGAAAATGACGGATTTGAAGTTGATCCGAACGCCGAAGACATTGCCGACGAAAAAATCAAAGAAGGCCTGATCGTCAAATCAGATCCGGCAGCCGGCGATGTTGTCAAGGAAGGCGCGACGGTCAAGCTTTATAAAAGTTCGGGCAAGGAGAAAAAAGAGGTTGACGATGTTGTCGGCCAGAACATCGATACGGCGAAAAAACTGCTTGAACAAAAAGGCTTTAAACACGTTACAACAGAAGAGGTGTATGATGATGAGGAAGCGGGAACCGTCATCGGCCAGCAGCCGTCAGCGGGAACCGAAATCGTCCCCGGCGATGACGACGTCAAATTGACGGTCAGCCTGGGGCCTGAAAATATTACGCTCAGGGATTTGAAAACGTACAGCAAACAGGCGGCTTCCGGCTATTTGGAAGACCACCAGCTCGTCCTTGTTGAGAAGGAGGAACATTCCGACGATGTTCCGGAAGGCCAGGTCATAAAGCAAAAACCAGCGGCCGGGACGTCTGTCAAACCGGGATCAAAAGTCGAGGTCACGTTTTCGCTCGGACCTGAAAAAAAACCGGCCAAGACGGTGACGGAAAAGATCGACATCCCTTATGAGCCGGATACGCCGGGCGAAGAGCTCGACGTCCAGATCTCAATCGATGATGCCGAGCACAGCATCTCAGATTCGTATGAAAACTTTAAAATCACCGCCCCGGCCGAGCGGACGATCAAATTTAAAATTGAACCGGGCCAAAAAGGGTATTATCAAGTGACGGTCAACAATAAAGTGGTCAGGTCAAAAACGATCAAATATCCTGACGATGAATAAAGGAGGTGCAATATGCCCGAGGGCAAAATCATTAAAGCGTTAAGCGGCTTTTATTACGTATTGGATGGAGATCGGGTCATTCAATGCAGGGGGAGAGGGGTTTTCAGGAAAAATAAAGTCACCCCCCTTGTCGGCGACGATGTCGTATATCAAGCCGACAATGATAAGGAAGGCTACCTTCTTGAGATTAAACAAAGGGTCAACGAATTGGTGAGGCCTCCGATCAGCAATGTCGATCAGGCGGTTCTTGTGTTTTCGGCAAAGGAGCCGAATTTCAGCACGTCGCTTTTGGACCGTTTTTTAGTGCTCGTTGAGGCGAATGATATCAAGCCGATTATTTGCATTACGAAAATGGACCTGGCCGAGGGAGACTGGGAAGGCGAAATCAGGCGCTATGCCGAAGACTACCGGCAGATCGGCTATCACGTCTATTTGACGTCAACGAAAAACGGAGACGGCACGGAAAAGCTCATTCCGCATTTTCAAGACAGCATTACCGTGTTTGCCGGCCAGTCCGGCGTCGGGAAATCTTCGCTGTTAAATGCAATCAGCCCCGGCCTTGAATTGAAAACCGCACGTATCTCGGCTCATCTTGGCAGGGGAAAGCATACGACGCGCCACGTCGAGCTGATTCATGCGGGCGGCGGACTCATCGCGGATACGCCGGGCTTCAGCTCGCTTGAGTTCACGGGCATTGAAGCGGAAGATTTGGGCTATACATTTTTGGAGATCGCAGAAAAGAGCGCAGCGTGCAAATTCCGCGGATGCCTGCATGTAAAAGAGCCGAACTGCGCCGTGAAAAAAGCGGTGGAAAATGGAGAAATCGCTTCATACCGGTATGATCATTACGTTGAATTTTTATCAGAGATCAAAGACAGAAAGCCGAGGTATTAAAATATGGTATATGTTGCTCCATCGATTCTTTCAGCAGATTTTGCCCGATTGGGCGAAGAGATTAAAGATGTTGAACAAGGCGGTGCCGATTACATCCATATTGACGTGATGGACGGGCATTTTGTTCCCAACCTGACGATCGGACCGCTTGTCGTAGAAGCCGTCCGTCCGATTACGAAGCTGCCGCTCGACGTCCACTTGATGATTGAAGAGCCGGACCGCTATATTCCCGCGTTTGCAAAAGCGGGGGCGGACATTATTTCCGTCCATGCCGAAGCCTGTCCGCATCTTCACCGGACGATCCAGCTGATCAAGGAGCAGGGTGTGAAAGCGGGCGTCGTGTTAAACCCGCACACCCCTGTCCAGCAGATCGAACATGTGATAAAAGCCCTTGATCTCGTGTTATTGATGACGGTGAACCCCGGCTTTGGCGGGCAGTCGTTTATTTCTTCCGTCGTTCCGAAAATCAGGCAAGTCAAAGAGCTTGCAGATCAGAACGGGCTTTCCGATCTATTGATCGAAGTCGATGGAGGCGTCAATAAAGAGACGGCTGCACAGTGTACAGAAGCAGGCGCGAACCTGCTCGTTGCAGGCTCTGCGATATACAACGAGAAAGACCGCAAAAAAGCCATTGCAGACATTAGAGGAGCGCTTAGATAACACGTTTTAGCCAAAAAGAGAGCCGGCCTTCGAGAGCTGGGCTCTTTTTTAAAACGGCGTGAGAAAGGATACATCGATCATGAACATCAATCTTGTTGCCGGAGGACCCGAAAACCTCATCCCCGATTTGTCAGAGTACCGGGAAAAGGATACGCTTTGGATCGGCGTTGACAGGGGAGCGGTGACGCTTCTCGATTCAGGGATCGTTCCGGATGAAGCGTTCGGCGATTTTGACAGCATCACAACAGAGCAAAAAAAAGCGATTGAAAAAGCCGCCCCCGGCCTCCACATCTATCAAGCCGAGAAGGACAAGACAGATTTGGACCTCGCCCTCAGCTGGGCGGTCGAGCAGCGGCCCGCCACCCTCAGGATGTTCGGCATCTCAGGAGGCAGGGCAGACCATTTTCTCGGAAATCTGCAGCTTCTTTACCAGGCGCTCCAACATAATGTGAGCGCCGTGATGATCGACCGCCAAAATGCGATCAGCATGTTCTCCCCAGGCTCCTATACCGTCCTGCGCGACCCTGTGAAGCCGTATGTGTCATTCCTGCCGTTTACAGAAACGGTGAATAACCTTTCTCTCGAAGGATTTAAGTATTCTTTAAATAAGTGTCATATTGCACTTGGTTCGACACTATGTATTAGTAACGAACTCATCCGATCACAAGGTGCTTTTTCGTTTACTGAAGGCATATTAATAATGATAAGAAGCACTGATTAAAATATCGCGGCTCTTTCCGCTAGGCGGATGTTTAGGGATCCGGTGTCAGACATGCGGTTTACAGGGGCTCTTATAGGAGGGAACGGAATGAAATTTTACACCATTAAATTACCGAAGTTTCTGGGGGGAATCGTCCGGGCAATGCTGGGTTCGTTTCGCAAAGACTAGCAAGCGCCCCTTCTTCCCCGGACGAAAAAGAACGAAAAAAACGCCTGCCCTAAAACACAGTCGCTTTGGGCAGGCGTTTATTTTTTCTTATACACGCTCAACTTTTCCAGATTTCAAAGCTCGAGCAGATACATATACTTTTTTAGGCTTGCCGTTCACAAGGATGCGCACTTTTTGAACGTTTGCGCCCCATGTGCGTTTAGAAGCGTTCATCGCGTGAGAACGAGAATTGCCAGAACGTGATTTTCTGCCTGTAATAACGCATTTACGTGCCATTCGTTTCCCTCCTAACTCTAAAAACAAACATCATTATTCATTATCATTTGATCGTTTGTGATGCTTCACATACTTTAATAATTTACCACAGCTGAAAACCGTTTGCAACTATTGATTATTCTCCTTTCAAGAATAATTCCTTGACATCTTGAAAAAATAACCCCGCTGTAGTATAAGTAGGGTTGGGTCCAGAGGGAAGCTTGCCTGTTCTTTTAAAAAGAAGATCCTTATAGTAGAATGATGATAACTCGGTCATAGAGACTCAAAAAGGAGGAACCGACGTGTCCATCGAATTTCGAACAAAATACGGACAGATTGATATATCGAACGAAGTCATCGCCATGGTTGCCGGAGGGGCGGCGATTGACTGCTACGGGATCGTAGGTATGGCATCCAAGAACCAAATTAAAGACGGGCTGACTGAAATCCTCAGAAAAGAGAATTTCAGCCGCGGCGTGATTGTCCGTCAGGAAGAAGAGCGCATTCACATTGACATGTACATCATTGTCAGCTACGGAACAAAAATTTCAGAAGTGGCACACAATGTTCAAACAAAAGTCAAATACACGCTGGATCATACAATAGGTCTTGCAGTTGATTCCGTAAACATTTACGTACAAGGAGTACGAGTGACGAACCCGTAGTTAGGAGGAAAACAAGAGTGTCTATACGAAACCTGGATGGGAAAGCCTTTGCAGAAATGATTCTGTACGGTGCGCACCATCTGTCTCAAAACGCAAACGTGGTTGATGCGTTAAACGTTTTTCCCGTGCCGGACGGTGATACAGGAACGAACATGAATTTATCGATGACATCCGGTGCAAAAGAAGTGGAGCAAATCGATACGGCGAATATCGGCAAAGTGGCGGCAAGCCTTTCAAAAGGGCTCCTCATGGGAGCCAGGGGAAACTCCGGCGTCATTTTATCGCAGCTGTTCAGGGGCTTTGGAAAGTCGATCGAACAGAAAAGCGAAATTGACGCTAAGGAATTTGCGGCCGCGTTTCAGGCCGGGGTCGACACCGCCTATAAAGCGGTCATGAAACCGGTGGAGGGCACGATATTGACGGTTGCGAAAGACGCGGCCAGAAAAGCAGTTCACACCGCGCGAACTGAAACCGATATCATTGCCGTCATGGAGGCCGTTGTCAAGGAAGCGTCTGCTTCATTGGAGCGGACCCCTGAGCTCTTGCCGGTATTAAAAGAAGTCGGCGTCGTCGACAGCGGAGGAAAAGGACTCTTGTACGTATATGAGGGATTCCTTGCTTCTTTAAAAGGAGAAAAGCTGTCGGATAAGGCCGCCGCGCTTCCGTCATTGGATGATCTCGTCAGCGCGGAGCATCATAAAAGCGCACAAAGCCATATGAACACTGAAGACATCGAATTCGGCTATTGCACGGAATTCATGGTGAAGCTTGACAAGGAGAAAGACAGCTTTCAAGAAGACGCGTTCCGCCGGGATTTAAGCCGATTCGGCGATTCGCTGCTCGTCGTCTCTGACGAGAACCTTGCAAAAGTGCACATCCATGCCGAATTTCCGGGTGAAGTCCTGACATATGCGCAAAAGTACGGCAGCTTGATCAATATGAAGATTGAAAATATGAGAGAGCAGCACAGCGCGATTGTCGGCCAAACGAAGGAGGATGCTGCCGTTAAGGCTCCAGCCGAAAAACAGCCGTACGGCGTTGTCACCGTAGCGATGGGTGAAGGGGTTGCCGAGCTCCTCAAAAGCATCGGCGCGACGGTTGTGATCGAAGGCGGCCAGACGATGAATCCGAGCACGGAAGACATCGTCCAGGCGGTAAAGGATGCCAACGCGGACACAGTCGTGATCCTGCCGAATAACTCCAACATCGTCATGGCGGCCAACCAGGCGGCAGATGTCGCTGATCAAAACGTGATCGTCGTCCCGACAAAGACCGTTCCCCAAGGAATGGCCGCGCTTCTTTCATTCAACCCTGCCGCAAGCGCAGAAGAAAACGAAGAGAACATGCTTGAAGCGATTACCCATGTCAAAAGCGGACAGATCACATATGCTGTCAGAGATACGAACATTGACGGCATCGACATTAAAAAAGGCGACTTCATGGGCATCCTCGATGGAAAAATCGTTGAAACCGCGGCAGAGCAATTGACGGCAGCCAAAAAGCTGATCGCCGAAATGATCGATGAAGACAGCGAAATCGTGACGATCATAAAAGGCGAAGACGCTTCCGAAGAAGAAGCGGAAGAGCTCGCCAAGTATGTCAGCGAAACATTCGAAGATGTTGAAGTCGAAATTCATGACGGCAAACAGCCGCTGTATTCTTACATTTTGGCTGTGGAATAAGCATTGACGGCAGAAGGGCGTTATAAAAAAGCCCTTCTCTTCTTTTGGCTTTTTTTAAAGCGTGCTCGCGAGCTCCTCGCGGCTGTCTGCTTGCCAATCGACCTTAGATCGATTAGTCTAAAAAAAACGGCTGTTTTCCGGTATTCACAGTGAAATCTGTGAACGCATGAAAGGGGGATATACATGAAATACAGAAGTGTGTTTGATATTATCGGGCCGGTCATGATCGGACCGTCAAGTTCTCATACTGCAGGCGCCGCCAGAATCGGCAGGGTCGCCAGAAGCGTGTTTGGACGGGAACCGAAACGCATCATCGTTTCTTTATACGGCTCTTTTGCCGAAACCTATAAAGGGCACGGGACGGATGTGGCGATCATCGGCGGTCTTTTAGACTTTGATACATTTGACGAAAGAATTAAAGAATCCATCCGCATCGCGGAAGAAAAGGGAATCGAAATCGAGTTCCGCGAAGAAGACGCGGTGCCGAAACACCCGAATACAGCCCGCCTTCTCATCTCTGATGAAGAAGGATCCCTTGAACTTGTGGGCATTTCGATCGGCGGAGGAAAAATCGAAATTATAGAGCTTAACGGCTTTGAACTCAGATTGTCGGGTAATCACCCCGCTATTTTAGTCGTCCATAATGACCGGTACGGAACCATTGCAGGCGTTGCAAACGTACTGGCAAAATTCGCGATTAACATCGGCCATATGGAAGTGGCCCGCAAAGACGTCGGACAGGAAGCGCTCATGACAATCGAGGTCGATCAGGCGATCGATCCGGCCGTATTTGACGAACTGCGGACGCTGCCGAATATCATCGAAGTGACGCAGATCGCCGACTAAAGGACAAAGAGAGGGAGTTTATATGTTTCGAAACGTAAAAGAATTGATTCAGCTGACGAAAGAGAAAAACGTCTCCATCTCAGAAATCATGATCACCCAGGAAATCGAGGTGTCAGGCCGGACGAGAGAAGAGATTTTCGAGCAGATGGAGGCCAATTTAGAAGTGATGGAAGCGGCCGTGGAAAAAGGCATCAGCGGCGTTCAGTCACACTCGGGATTAACCGGCGGCGACGCCGTCAAGCTGCAGGCTTATCTCAAATCGGGAAAAGGTCTGTCAGGAGACGTGATTTTGGACGCCGTCAGCAAAGCGGTTGCGACAAATGAAGTCAACGCTGCAATGGGGACGATCTGCGCGACACCAACGGCAGGATCGGCAGGCGTCGTGCCCGGCACGCTGTTTGCCGTCAAAGACAAACTCAATCCGACAAAAGAGCAGATGGTCCGCTTTTTATTCACCTCAGGCGCGTTCGGATTTGTCGTCGCCAACAATGCGAGTATCTCCGGAGCGGCCGGCGGATGTCAGGCTGAAGTCGGATCCGCCTCCGGAATGGCTGCGGCGGCCATCGTCGAAATGGCGGGTGGAACGCCTGAACAGTGCGCAGAAGCGATGGCGATCGCCTTGAAAAACGTGCTCGGTCTTGTGTGTGATCCCGTCGCAGGGCTTGTCGAAGTTCCTTGTGTGAAGCGCAATGCGATGGGAGCGGCAAATGCGATGGTTGCGGCAGATATGGCGCTCGCCGGTATTACGAGCCGGATTCCGTGCGATGAAGTCATTGATGCGATGTACAAAATCGGGCAAACGATGCCGACGGCTTTAAGAGAAACAGGCCGCGGCGGTCTTGCCGCAACCCCGACAGGCAAAGAATTGGAGAAAAAAATATTCGGAGGGGCGTCAACTGCACGTGAAGAACAATCTGCAAAATAGCGTATCTGTTGTAAAAGGAATCGGGGCGGAAACGGAAAAGACGCTGAACGAGCTCGGCATCTACGACGTTTCCGATCTTTTGAACTACTTCCCGTACCGGTATGACGATTATGAATTGCGCGATTTGGAAGAAGTGGCACACGAGGAGAGAGTGACGGTCGAAGGGAAGGTTCACAGTGAGCCTTCTCTTACCTATTACGGGAAAAAACGGAGCCGGCTCACGTTTCGGCTTTTGGTCGGAAACTACCTGATCACGGCGATTTGCTTTAACCGGCCGTATTTGAAAAAGAAGCTGGCCATCGGGTCGGTTGTCACCGTTTCAGGAAAATGGGACAAGCACAGGCAGTCGGTGATGGTCCAGGAATTGAAAAACGGACCCCATAAGGAAGATCAAACGATAGAACCCGTCTATTCGGTAAAAGAAAACATCACGGTAAAGACGATGCGGAAGCTGATTCAGGAAGCCGTTCGCACCCATCTGCAATACGCCGTGGATCCCCTTCCGGAAAAGCTGCGGCTCGCCTACAAACTTCCTTCTTACCGGGATGCGGTAAAAGCGATCCACAAACCGGAGACGAGGGACGCGTTAAAACAGGCGCGCCGCCGCTTTGTCTATGAAGAATTTTTATTGTTTCAGCTCAAAATGCAGGCGCTGCGGAAATTTGAGCGGGAAGAGTCCCGCGGGATCAGGCACGCCTTTAAACGCGAAGACGTCGACGAGTTTGTCAAAAGCCTTCCGTTTACGCTGACAAACGCCCAGGCGAAAGCCCTCGGCGACATCTTAAACGATATGGCTTCCGAATACAAAATGAACCGGCTGCTGCAGGGCGATGTCGGCTCGGGCAAAACCGCAGTCGCCGCCATCGCCTTGTACGCTTCGATTTTATCCGGCTGTCAGGGCGCGCTGATGGTTCCGACCGAAATACTGGCCGAACAGCACGCAGACTCATTGGTTTCCCTGTTTAAAAACATGGATGTCAATGTCGCGCTTTTGACAAGCTCTGTAAAAGGCAAAAGAAGGCGGGAGCTTTTGGAAAGGCTGCAAGAAGGCGAAATTGATATTTTAGTAGGAACACACGCCCTCATCCAGGACGATGTGCATTTTCGGCAGCTCGGCCTTGTCATTACCGACGAACAGCACCGGTTTGGCGTCGAGCAGAGAAAAAAATTGCGAAGCAAAGGAAAGGACCCCGACGTCCTGTTCATGACGGCGACGCCGATTCCGAGAACGCTCGCGATCACGGTATTTGGCGAAATGGATGTCTCCATCATTGACGAAATGCCGGCGGGACGCAAGCGGATTGAGACGTACTGGGTGAAGCACGACATGCTTGAACGGATTCTTGCCTTTATTGAAAAAGAACTGAAAAAAGGCAGGCAGGCTTACGTCATCTGCCCGCTGATCGAAGAGTCGGACAAGCTTGATGTGCAAAATGCGATCGATGTGCACAGCATGCTGACCCACGCTTTTCAAGGAAGATGGCGGATCGGGCTGATGCACGGAAAACTGTCCAACGATGAAAAAGAACAAGTGATGAGACAGTTCAGCAGCAATGAATGCCAGATTCTCGTCTCGACCACCGTTGTGGAAGTCGGCGTAAACGTGCCGAACGCGACCGTCATGCTGATCTATGATGCCGACCGGTTCGGACTCTCGCAGCTTCACCAGCTTCGCGGCCGCGTCGGCCGCGGCGACCATCAGTCGTACTGCATCCTGATGGCTGATCCGAAATCTGATACGGGCAAGGAACGGATGGCGATCATGTCCGAAACGACCGACGGCTTTGAACTTTCTGAAAAGGACCTCGAACTAAGGGGGCCGGGCGATTTCTTCGGCAAAAAGCAAAGCGGGATGCCGGAGTTTAAAGTCGCTGACATGGTCCATGACTACCGCGCGCTTGAGACGGCCAGGAAAGACGCGGCAGAGCTCGTCTCCTCGCAAGCGTTCTGGACGGATTCCGAATATGCCCCGTTAAGGGAGCATTTGCAAAAAAGCGGAATCATAGGCGGGGAAAAACTAAGCTGACTCAGAAATTTTAACCGTGAACAGGAGAAAGAAAGATTGCATTCCAATCTATGAAATTATATACTACTATTAGTACCTAGTCACAATTGCGCGGATGGTGTTTATAAATATGAGAAAAAGCAAAAGGGAACGCCAAGAATTGCTGCAGCAGACGATTAAAATGACCCCGTTCATTACAGACGAAGAGTTGGCGGAGAAATTTAAAGTCAGCATTCAGACGATTCGTTTAGACCGTTTGGAACTTTCGATACCCGAGCTTCGGGAAAGAATCAAAAGTGTTGCCGAAAAATCGCTCGAAGACGAAGTGAAGTCGCTGTCGCTTGATGAAGTCATCGGAGAAATCATCGACCTTGAGCTTGATGAACATGCGATTTCGATTCTTGAGATCCGAAGGGAACACGTGTTCAGCCGCAACCAAATCGCCAGGGGACACCACTTGTTCGCCCAGGCCAACTCGCTTGCCGTCGCCCTCATCGATGATGAGCTCGCGCTGACCGCCAAAGCGGACATCCGCTTTACAAGGCAGGTCAAACAAGGCGAGCGGGTTGTGGCAAAAGCGAAAGTCGTAAAGCTTGATAAAGATAAAGGCAGAACGGTTGTCGAAGTGAACAGCTTTGTTGCCGAAGAGCCTGTGTTTTCAGGCGTTTTTGTCATGTATCGTTCAAAACAATCATAGAAGGTGGCGCATTTGTCATGAGAATTGCAGTAGATGCTATGGGAGGCGACAATGCTCCTAAAGCTGTAATCGACGGAGTGATGAAGGCTGTCAAGGATTTTCAGGACCTTGAGATCACACTCATCGGAGACCGGGAAAAAATAGCCGGCCATTTAACAGAACACGGGCGGATCACCGTCAAACATGCAGAAGAAGTCATTGAAGCGACAGACGAACCTGTCCGGGCTGTCAGAAGAAAGAAAAACTCTTCGATGGTCCTCATGGCGCAGGAAGTTGCAGAAGGCAGAGCTGACGCTTTTATTT
>NZ_JBALMR010000085.1:0-40293 GCF_036963165.1 Bacillus sp. JJ675
TGATCAACCATGAAGATATTAAAAAAGGGCAGGCGAAAGGCGTCGGCAACACCGTCATGTACGTCGGCGCGAAAACGGGGCGCGACGGCATCCACGGCGCAACGTTCGCATCAGAGGAAATGTCTGATGCTTCAGAAGAAAAGCGTTCAGCGGTTCAAGTCGGCGATCCTTTCATGGAGAAGCTTCTGCTTGAAGCGTGTCTTGAAGTGATCAAATCCGATGCCCTTGTCGGCATTCAGGATATGGGCGCGGCCGGTTTGACCAGTTCGAGCGCGGAGATGGCTTCAAAAGCCGGCTCCGGAATTGAAATGAACCTTGACTTGATCCCTCAGCGGGAAACGGGAATGACGCCTTACGAAATGATGCTTTCAGAGTCTCAGGAGCGGATGCTTTTAGTCATCGAGCGCGGCCGCGAACAGGAAATCATCGATATTTTTGACAAATACGATCTTGAAGCGGTTGCCGTCGGACGCGTAACAGATGACAAAATGCTGCGCCTGTTCCATAAAGGCGAAATCGTCGCCGAGCTTCCGGTCGATGCCCTTGCGGAAGATGCGCCTGTTTACCACAAGCCGTCTAAGGTTCCGGCGTATTACAAAGAATTCCTTGAAGCAGACGTCCCTGCACCAAAGGTGGATGATGCGAAAGAAACGCTTCTTAGTCTATTGCAGCAGCCGACGATCGCCAGCAAGGAATGGGTCTATGACCAATACGACTACATGGTGCGGACGAATACGGTAGTTGCGCCGGGCTCAGATGCGGGGGTTCTCAGAATCCGCGGTACGAAAAAAGCGCTCGCGATGACGACCGACTGCAATGCCCGCTATTTGTACCTCGATCCGGAAATCGGCGGAAAAATCGCCGTTGCCGAGGCTGCGCGCAACATCATTTGCTCCGGTGCAGAGCCGCTTGCGGTCACCGATAACCTGAACTTCGGAAATCCGGAAAAGCCGGAGATTTTCTGGCAGATTGAAAAGGCGGCCGACGGCATCAGCGAGGCATGCAGCGTACTGGGCACCCCGGTTATCGGCGGAAACGTATCCCTTTACAACGAATCGAACGGAAACGCGATCTATCCGACGCCTGTCATCGGTATGGTCGGGCTGATCGAAGATACGAAACACATTACGACGCAGCAATTTAAAGCAGCGGGGGATTTGATCTATGTGATCGGAGAGACGCTTCCTGAATTTGCGGGCAGCGAGCTGCAAAAGCTGACAGAAGGAAAAATCTACGGAAAAGCGCCGGCGATCGATCTTGAAGTCGAAGAGTCAAGGCAAAAAGCCCTTCTTCAAGCGATCCGCTCCGGTTTGGTCCAATCGGCGCACGATGTGTCAGAAGGCGGTCTCGGTGTTGCGCTGGCAGAAAGTGCAATGTCTGCTGAAGGACTTGGCGCCAATGTGACGCTTCCGGGCGAACCGGCATTATTATTCAGCGAAACACAATCACGGTTTATCGTTTCTGTGAAAAAAGAGGATCGGGAAGCGTTCGAAAAGCTTGTCAAAGACGCCAACCTTATCGGTGAAGTAACATCGGACAACATGCTTACGGTTCAAAGCGAGGAAGGAAAACAATGGATTCATGCGCAGACAGAAGAGCTGAAAAGCGCATGGAAAGGAGCTATCCCATGCTTGCTGAAATCAAAGGCTTAAACGAAGAATGCGGCGTATTTGGGATTTGGGGGCATGAAGAAGCACCGCAAATTACGTATTACGGCCTCCACAGCCTGCAGCACAGGGGGCAGGAAGGCGCCGGCATCGTGGCGACAGACGGCCAACACATGTCCGCCCACAAAGGCCAGGGGCTGATTACGGAAGTTTTCCAAAACGGCGAGCTCGAAAAAGTGAAAGGAAAAGGGGCGATCGGCCACGTCCGCTATGCTACGGCTGGCGGCGGCGGCTTCGAAAACGTCCAGCCGTTCCTTTTCCATTCGCAAAACAACGGCAGCCTGGCGCTTGCGCACAACGGAAACTTGGTGAACGCAACCCAGCTGAAACAGCAGCTTGAAAACCAGGGCAGCATTTTTCAAACGTCTTCTGATACGGAAGTGCTCGCACATTTAATTAAGCGAAGCGGCCATTTCGAGTTGAAAGATCAGATCAAAAATGCTCTTTCCATGCTGAAAGGCGCTTATGCTTTCCTGATCATGACGGAAAAGGAAATGATCGTGGCGCTTGACCCGAACGGACTGAGACCGCTATCTGTCGCAATGCTCGGCGACGCGTATGTTGTCGCTTCTGAAACATGTGCGTTTGATGTGGTCGGCGCGACATATTTGCGCGATGTAGAACCGGGCGAGATGCTGATCATCAATGATGAAGGCATGAACTCAGAGCGGTTCTCCATCAACATCAACCGCTCGATCTGCAGCATGGAGTACATTTATTTCTCAAGACCTGACAGCAATATTAACGGCATTAACGTCCACAGCGCGAGAAAGAATCTCGGCAAAAAGCTCGCCGAGGAATCAGGCATTGAAGCAGATGTGGTGACAGGCGTTCCGGACTCAAGCATTTCAGCGGCGATCGGCTATGCCGAAGCGACGGGAATTCCTTACGAACTCGGATTGATCAAAAACCGCTATGTCGGCAGAACGTTCATTCAGCCGTCGCAGTCGCTCAGGGAGCAAGGCGTCAGGATGAAGCTGTCAGCCGTCCGCGGAGTCGTTGAAGGCAAGCGCGTCGTCATGGTGGACGATTCCATTGTAAGAGGCACGACGAGCCGCAGGATTGTGACGATGCTGCGCGAAGCCGGAGCGACGGAAGTGCACGTCAGAATCAGTTCTCCGCCTATTGCCCATCCGTGCTTTTACGGAATTGACACATCGACGCACGAAGAACTGATCGCTTCCTCTCATTCAGTGGAAGAAATCCGTCAGGAAATCGGCGCCGATACATTGTCATTCTTGAGCATTGAAGGGCTCCTTTCCGGGATCGGAAGACAGTATGAAGGCGAAAACCGCGGCCAGTGCATGGCCTGCTTTACAGGAAAATACCCGACCGAGATTTATCAAGATACTGTTCTTCCTCACGTGAAAGAAGCCGTTTTAACAAAATAAACCAGCCGGCGCGCTTGAAGCGCCTGGCCTGCTGAAATGAATAAAGGGCAGCAGAAGCGATGCGGCTGCTCTTTTGATTTTGAATATCACGAATGGACAAGCGCGGAATAAGGAGTGATTGTGTTGTCTGAAAGCTATAAAAACGCCGGGGTTGATATTGAAGCCGGATATGAAGCCGTAAAACGGATGAAAAAACATGTGGAAAGAACGAAGCGAATCGGCGCAATGGGCGGTCTTGGCGGGTTTGGCGGCATGTTTGACCTGTCCGAACTGCCGTACAAACAGCCGGTTCTGATTTCGGGAACGGACGGTGTCGGCACAAAGCTAAAGCTCGCTTTTGCGATGGACAAGCATGACACGATCGGTATCGATGCCGTCGCTATGTGTGTCAATGATGTGCTCGCTCAAGGAGCGGAGCCGCTTTTCTTCCTCGATTACCTTGCGGTCGGAAAAGCCGATCCCGTCAAAATTGAAGAGATTGTAAAAGGCGTCGCTGAAGGCTGCGTACAGTCGGGATCAGCGCTTGTCGGCGGAGAAACGGCGGAAATGCCTGGTCTTTATACAGAGAATGAATACGATATTGCCGGGTTCTCGGTCGGAGCTGCTGAAAAAGATGGCATCGTCACGGGCGAAAACATCGGCGAAGGACATCTCTTAATCGGACTTTCTTCAAGCGGACTTCACAGCAACGGCTTCTCTCTCGTTCGGAAAGTTCTTCTTGAAGATGCCGGTCTGAATCTTGATGAGACGTATACACCTTTTGAACGGCCTCTTGGCGAAGAGCTTTTAGAGCCGACGAAAATTTATGTCAAACCTGTCCTTGAAGCGGTGAAATCAGGCAAAATCGCCGGCATGGCGCACGTGACCGGCGGCGGCTTTATCGAAAACCTGCCGCGCATGATGCCTGATGGCCTTGGAGTTGAAATCGACATCGGCTCATGGCCCGTCCCTCCTATCTTTCCGTTCATTCAGGAGAAAGGCGGCCTCAAATCCGAGGAAATGTTCAATGTTTTCAATATGGGAATCGGCTTTGTCCTTGCGGTAAAAGAAAAGGATATGACAGACGTGATTCAAACGCTCGAAAACAAAGGTGAAAAAGCCTATCTTATCGGCAGAGTGAAAGCCGGAAGCGGCGTTGTGTTTGGCGGTGCCGGTCTTTCATGAGAAAATTCGCGGTATTTGCATCTGGAAGCGGAACGAATTTTGAAGCGATCGAGAGAAGAATGAGAGAAGAGAACTGGGATGCCGAAATCGTCCTTGTCGTCTGTGACAAGCCCGATGCGAAAGTGCTTGATAGGGCGGAAAGAGCCGGAATCCCGTCGTTTGCATTCCAGCCGAAATCATTCGAAAATAAAGCGGCTTTTGAACAGGTGATCGTTGAACAGCTCCGCCTCCACGAAGCGGAATGGATTGTCCTGGCGGGGTATATGAGGCTGATCGGCGATACGCTTCTTTCGGCTTACCGGAATAAAATCATCAACATCCATCCGTCGCTCCTGCCGGCGTTCCCCGGCATCGACGCGATCGGACAAGCGTACAGAGCAGGCGTGAAAGTGGCAGGCATCACGGTTCACTATGTTGACGAAGGCATGGATACCGGTCCGATTATCGCCCAGCGCGCCGTTGAGCTTGAAAAAAACGAAACACTCGCGTCTCTCGAAGAAAAGATACACAAATTGGAGCATGAGCTTTATCCCGAAGTAATCAAAGAGCTTCTTGAACTAAATGGCAGAGGTGAGAAGGAATGACGATCAAACGCGCATTAATCAGCGTATCTGATAAAACGAACATTGTCCCTTTTGTAAAAGAATTGACAGAGCTTGGCGTTGAAGTGATTTCAACAGGCGGCACAAGCAAACTTCTTCAGGAAAACGGAGTTGACGTCATCGGCATTTCTGAAGTGACAGGCTTTCCCGAAATCATGGACGGCCGTCTGAAAACCCTTCATCCGAATATTCACGGCGGGCTTCTTGCCGTACGCGGCAACGAAAAACACATGGCGCAGCTGAATGAGCAGGGTATCCAGCCGATCGACCTTGTCGTTGTCAACCTTTATCCGTTTAAAGAAACGATTTCAAAGGAAGGCGTCACATACGAAGAAGCGATTGAAAACATCGATATCGGCGGACCGGGCATGCTTCGCGCCGCCGCGAAAAACCATCAGGATGTCGTCGTCATCGTCGACCCTCAAGACTACGAGCCGGTGCTGAACGAAATCAAAGAAGCTGGCGGGGTATCCCTTGAGAAAAAACGCGGCCTTGCGGCAAAAGTATTCCGCCACACGGCAGCTTATGACGCGTTGATCGCTGACTACTTAACAAACGTAACCGGTGAAAAAGAGCCTGAACAGTTCACCGTCACGTTTGAGAAAAAACAATCGCTCCGCTACGGCGAAAATCCGCATCAGGAAGCAGTCTTTTATCAAAGCGCGCTCCCTGTCAAAGGGTCAATCGCTTCAGCTGAACAGCTGCACGGAAAAGAGCTCTCCTACAACAACATCAAAGACGCGGATGCGGCACTTCAAATCGTCCGCGAGTTCACAGAGCCGGCTGCGGTTGCCGTCAAGCACATGAACCCTTGCGGCGTCGGGACGGGCAACACGATCGAAGAGGCGTTTAACAAAGCATACGCCGCTGACGAAACGTCGATTTTCGGCGGCATCATCGCGCTCAACCGTGAAGTTGACAAAGCGACTGCCGAAGCTCTTCACCAGATCTTTTTGGAAATCATTATCGCACCGGCATTCAGCCAAGAAGCGCTTGATATTTTAACATCCAAGAAAAACCTTCGTCTCTTGACGCTTGATGTCAATCAGCCTGTGAAAAACGAAAAGCAGCTGACATCTGTTCAAGGCGGGCTTTTGATTCAGGATCTGGATATGCACGGCTTTGACGACGCTGACATTACGATACCTACGAAAAGGGAGCCGACCGAACAGGAATGGGCAGACCTGAAACTCGCTTGGAAAGTCGTGAAGCACGTCAAATCGAATGCGATTGTCCTGGCAAAAGACGATATGACGATCGGCGTCGGCGCCGGGCAAATGAACCGTGTCGGCTCCGCGAAAATCGCAATTGAGCAAGCCGGCGGGAAAGCGAAAGGAAGCGCGCTCGGATCAGATGCCTTCTTCCCGATGCCTGATACAGTCGAAGAAGCGGCTAAAGCCGGTGTGACGGCGATCATTCAGCCGGGCGGCTCAGTTCGTGATGAAGATTCGATTAAAAAAGCGGATGAATACGGCATCGCGATGGTGTTCACCGGAATCCGCCATTTCAAACATTAAGGGAGTGACCAGCGTGAACGTATTGATTATCGGCAGAGGCGGCAGGGAGCACACACTGGCCTGGAAAGCGGCGCAAAGCCCTCTTGTCAGCACTGTATATGCAGCGCCCGGCAATGACGGAATGGCCGGGACCGCCGTACTCGTTGATCTTGACGAAGGCAATCACGAGGGGTTTCTCGCTTTCGCAAAGGAAAACAATATCGGACTGACGATCGTCGGCCCTGAGGTCCCCTTAATCGAAGGGCTTGTTGATGCATTTGAAGAAGCGGGCCTTCCGGTGTTCGGACCTTCGAAAAAAGCAGCTGTAATTGAAGGCAGCAAGCAGTTTGCCAAAGATCTCATGAAAAAATATCAGATTCCGACAGCAGAATACGAAACGTTTACATCTTTTGAAAATGCAAAGGCGTATGTCGAGGAAAAAGGCGCTCCGATCGTCATCAAAGCGGACGGCCTCGCCGCCGGAAAAGGCGTCACAGTCGCGATGACAGCCGAAGAGGCGATTCAGTGTCTGCATGACTTTTTAGAAGATGAAAAGTTCGGCGAAGCAAGCGCGTCTGTCGTCATCGAGGAATTTTTGAGCGGTGAAGAATTTTCGCTGATGGCTTTTGTCAAAGGTGAGAAAGTGTATCCGATGGTAATCGCGCAGGACCATAAGCGCGCTTTTGACGGAGACAAAGGCCCGAATACAGGGGGGATGGGCGCCTATTCTCCTGTTCCGCAGATTTCCGGTGCGGTTGTCGAAGACGCCGTTAAAACGATTTTGGAGCCCGCCGCCAAGGCGATGGTCAACGAAGGACGTTCGTTTACGGGCATTTTATATGCCGGCTTAATGCTGACCGAAAAAGGAACAAAAGTGATCGAATTCAATGCCAGATTCGGTGATCCGGAGACACAGGTCGTCCTCCCGCGCCTTGAATCAGACCTTGTGCAAGTGATGCTTGACCTCCTCGCGGACAAAGAAGTGGAGCTCAAGTGGAAGGATACGGCGGCAGTCACCGTTGTTCTTGCATCTGAAGGCTATCCGGAAAGCTATGAAAAAGGCACGCCGATCGGCGCGCTTGAGCCTGACATGGAACAGACCGTCGTCTTTCACGCAGGCACGAAAAAAAGCGGCGATCAGTTTGTGACGAACGGCGGCCGCGTCGCCAATGTCACAGCGTTTGCAGAGACGTTTGATGCGGCAAGGGAAGCAGCCTATCAAGCGGTGGAACGAGTAAGAAAACCGGGGCTGTTTTACCGGACGGATATCGGCGCGCGTGCGCTCAAGGCAGCGCAGAAATAACGATGGAGAGACAGAGCGGAGCATCCGTTTTGTCTCTTTTTTTGCAGTCAATTTTTTTGGATCATCTTGATCATCGATTCAGCCATCAATTCGGGCGGAAAAGGCATGCCGTTTTCAAGCCACCATGCGGCTGTCCCCGCAAAGGCGGAAATCACAAACCGCCGCTGGATATCAAGAGGCACTGAGCGGTCAGTATCAGCAGCTGCCGTTTTTTTGATTCCCGTCAAAAAGCTGTCATTCCAAAAATCATTGAGCAGCTCCTTAATGTTCAGCTCATATCTTCGATTGATGATAATCGCAAAATCACCGCAGTTCTGTTGCAAATGCTGATAAAAGCGCAGCACATACCAGTACGCTTCAGGCTTTTCCCCGCTGCAATCTATATCAAGCGGCGAAAAGATATCCTCTTTCATCGCTTCAAACATGTCTCTCATATTTTGATGAAGCAAATCGTACTTATCTTGATAATGCTGATAAAATGTCGTTCGGTTCAAGTTTGCCCGTTGCGTAATATCCTGCACAGAGATTTTTCCCCATTCTTTTTCAGCAAGCAGTTCAAACAAGGCTTTTTTTAAGTTTGTTTTCGATTTTGTGATCCGCTTGTCCCCTCGGTAGCTGTCAGCCACTTCAGCCGCCTCCTCAAAACACTTTTTCGACACTTCTTTTCCATTTGTTGGTTGAATAGTCAGGTGGAATCTTTTAATTTAAAACTAACATATTAAACTTCATGAATCAGCTGACAAGCAACCGAAGGAGTGAAAGCGAATGAGTCAAACAAAACAGCAGAACCCCATTCAGAAAGCGCTGATTAACGGAAAGAACAGACAAGACCCGTATGATCCGTTTCCATGGTATGAAAAAATGCGCACCGAATCACCGATTCATTATGATGAAGACAGCAAAGTGTGGAGTGTGTTCCGTTATAATGATGTCAAAAGAGTGATCAGCGACAAAGACTTTTTTTCAAATCAATTCCCTCAGATTGGAACTGGCAATACGTTTGCGAAAACGATGATCAGCATGGATCCGCCGAAACATACGAGAATCAGATCGATCGTCAACAGGGCTTTTACACCGCGCGTCATGAAAGAGTGGGAGCCGCGCATTCGCGAACTGACGAATGAACTGCTCACTGATGTCCGCGGCAGGGAAGAGATCGACCTTGTACAGGATTTTTCATATCCGTTGCCCGTCATTGTCATTTCGGAATTGCTCGGCGTTCCTTCAGTGTATAAGCATCATTTCAAAGAATGGTCCGACCTGTTGGTCAGCCTGCCGAAGAGCGATCGGCCGGAAGATGTGAACGAGTGGAAAAACATCAGGGATCAAGGCGAAGAAGAACTGACCGCATTTTTTGAAAAGATGATTGAAGAGAAAAGACAAAACCTCGGCAATGACCTGATTTCGCTTTTGATCAAAGCAGAACAAGAAGGGGACAAGCTTTCTCCAGATGAATTGGTTCCGTTTTGCAATCTGCTCTTGATGGCGGGGAATGAAACGACGACGAATTTGGTTTCAAATGCGGTCTACAGCATTCTCGAAACACCGGGTGCATATGACGAGCTCGCCGGGCATCCTGAACTGATTCCGCAGGCCGTCGAGGAAGCCGTCCGTTTCCGGGCGCCCGCACCGATGATCGTGCGCTTCGTTAAACAGGATACCGAAATCAGAGGAGTGAGCTTGAAAAAAGGAGAAGGTGTGGTCGCTTTCCTTGCATCCGCCAACCGTGATGAAGCGAAATTTGAGAGGGCGCACGAATTTGATATTCACCGCCATCCGAACCCGCATATCGGATTTGGGCACGGCATCCACTTCTGCTTGGGCGCCCCGCTCGCGAGGCTGGAAGCGGCGATCGCTCTTGAGGCGCTCCTCAAGCAGTATTCCTCGATGGAAAAGCTTGCGATCGTGCCGATGGCCGACAGCAGCATGTATGGCTTGAAACATTTTCGTCTGCGGGTGAAGTCAGCAGGGAAAACGGCGCCATACTCATTTTAAAAGCACCTGAAATGGTGCTTTTTTGTTGTCGGTGGAAAAACCGCCCAACCTTTAGCAACATTTTTTTAAGGCAGTGATAGGGAAGGAGAAAGCATATGAGCCATGTAACCTGCAAAAGGTGTAAAAAACAAATATCAAAAGACGAGACATTTTTTACATGGACAAACCCGTCGGATATCACCCATGTCAAAAGGTTTTTGGAGAGCAACGGCTTGATTTTATGTGAAGACTGTACAAGAGAGCATTTGCAAAAATGACGCTATTCAATGTAAAAAAGCACCCAAAAGGTGCTTTTTATGATTGTTCGCCAGTCTCTCCCTGCTGTTTCATATACGTTTGGCAGACATACGTCATGGGACAAAATCGTAAAATGCCGGAAGCGGTTTTGAGCGCACCCATAAACATGCAGAAAAGCGTCATTCTGCACCACGGCTTTCTCGTAAACTTGGCGGCTGCGGCGGATAAAATCGTAAGACCGCAGGCGATGCGAAATACGGCGTCAAACAGTCCGATGTTTTGTTTCATGATGATTCCTCCGATTTAAATAATTAAATAATTGTGTTTTCGAAAAATTGTAACGGATTGGTAATGCGTGACAATAGTAAATGTGTTAACATAGGGTCATTACATGTAAAGGAGAGTATGTGAATGTTCGAACGCACCTTAAATTGGAAAAACAAAGACATCAGATCGCAAGTTGATGTTGTAAGTTCAAGGCTGCTCCCAACGCTCCTTTTACGAAATGCAAACGTATTGAACCCTTATTTAAAGCAATGGATCTCTGCAAACGTATGGATTCATCGTGACAGAATCGTTTATGTCGGCCGCGATCTTCCGAAAACGGCTGTTAAAACTACCATAGATTGTGAAGGAAAATACATTGTACCCGGGTATATTGAGCCGCATGCCCATCCTTTTCAAATTTATAATCCCCAAACATTGGCCGAATATGTGTCACAGTTTGGAACGACGACATTCGTCAATGACAACTTGTTCCTGCTTTTGCATTGCGGAAAAAAGAAAGCGTTTTCTATTTTGGAGGAGCTGAAAAAACAGCCTGTTCACTACTATTGGTGGTCAAGGTATGATTTGCAGACAGAGGTGCCTGACGAAGACCGGATTCTTTCGATCGACTACCGGAAGCACTGGGGCGAGCACCCTGACGTGATTCAGGGCGGAGAAATGACGGGCTGGCCGCGCCTTTTGGACGGAGATGACTTAATCCTGCACTGCATGCAATGCACGAAAAGAAGGCGGAAACGGATCGAAGGCCATTTTCCGGGCGCATCAGAGAAAACGCTCACAAAAATGAAGCTTTTCGGCGCTGATGCCGATCATGAAGCCATGACGGGAAAGGAAGTATTAAAGCGGCTTGAGCTGGGCTATTATGCCGGATTAAGGCATTCTTCGATACGCCCTGATCTCAGAACGATCCTGCGCGACCTTCACGAAGAGGGATTCCGCCATTACGACCACTTGTTCTACACGACTGACGGCGCAACGCCGAATTTTTATAAGGAAGGCATGACAAACAAGCTCATTTCAATCGCTCTTGAAGAGGGCGTTCCGGCGATCGACGCATATAATATGGCCTCTTTCAATATTGCGAAATACTATCAGCTTGAAGATCTTCTCGGCGTCGTCGCACCGGGCAGATATGCGACATTGAACATATTGGAAAGCCCTGAAAATCCGGCTCCGGTAACGGTGCTTGCGAAAGGCCGGATCTTGAAATCTGACGGGGCGGACATGGAGCTGTTTGGAGAGACGGACTGGAAAAAAGGCGGTCTTGTCCCTCTGAACCTTTCATATGATCTAACGATGGATGATTTGCAGTTTTCCATGCCGCTCGGATTGAAGATGAGGAATGCCGTCATCATGGAGCCTTATACGATTGAGATTGACAACTCCGTCAACCAGCTCTCATTTGATCATGATGAAAGCTATCTCGCCCTGTTCGACAAAAACGGCAGATGGCGGGTCAATACGATGCTGAAAGGCTTTGCCACACGCGTGCAGGGGTTTGTCAGCTCATATTCGACGACGGGAGACATTATTGCAATCGGGAAAAATAAAGATGACATGCTGCTGGCTTTTGAGCGAATGAAGGAAATCGGCGGAGGCATCGTATTAGCCGAAAACGGAAAAATCCTCCACGAAATTCCTCTTCATTTAAGCGGCGGGGCGTCAAAAGAGGCGTTTCAGAAGGTGCTTGAACGGGAAAGCGCGCTGAAAGACCTCCTTTTTGAAAGAGGATACATGTTCAGCGATCCTGTCTATACCCTGCTGTTTCTCCAAAGCACCCATCTGCCCTACATCAGGGTGACGCCGAAAGGGATCTTTGATGTCATGAAAAAAACTGTACTCTTTCCATCGATAATGCGTTAAAATATAAAAGAGCGGGAGCTAATGTATGATCAATCGATATGTGAGGGTACTGCTGTCTATAGCCTGTGCCGCAATGCTGATGTCATGCGGGATAAGCAATGAGCAGAATGTGCAGAATACCTATCCGCTGACGGGAATGAAAGCGGATGGAGAGATTCGCAAGCGGCCGCTCGCCGTTGTGGTGAACAATCATCCAAAGGCAAGGCCGCAGTCGGGGTTAAGCAAGGCAGACATCGTGATTGAGAGTTTGAGCGAAGGACCGATTACAAGATTTTTGGCGATTTTTCAAAGCGAAATGCCTGAAACCGCAGGTCCCGTCAGAAGCGCCAGAGAGTATTTCATTGATCTGGCTCTCGGTTTTGACGGCATACTGGTGCATCACGGCTGGAGTCCGGGTGCAAGAAACCGGCTTGAAAGCGGTGCGGCGGATCATATCAACGGAATGGATTATGACGGCAGTCTGTTTTGGAGAGCGGACTTCCGGGAGGCGCCCCATAACTCGTATACTTCATTTGAAAATATTAAAAAAGCAGCCGCTGACAAAGGATATTCCATGAAAGCCGCTCCAGAACCTTATACGTTTAAAAAAGCCCGTCCAACATCAGGGACGCCTTACCGCATCCGGTTAGATTACGGGACAAAAAACGTTACAAACCAAGTAGATTTTGGTTATGATAAAAAGGTTGACGGTTATATGAGAATGTCAGACGGCATGCTGACAACAGACCTTGAAACTGAAGAACCGATCATTCTTCAAAATATACTAATAGTGGAAGCCGAACATCGCATCAAAGATGCCTACGGGAGAAGGGATATCGACCTGCGTTCAGGCGGACAAGGGCTGCTTCTGCAGAACGGGGAAGTCCATCAAGTCGATTGGAAAAACGAAGAAGGCCGGCTTGTGCCGGTAAAGGACGGAAAAACCGTTCCTTTCGTTCCGGGAAAAACGTGGATCAACATCATTCCCGATCTCAGCAAGGTTTCTATTAGCAAAGGAGAAGGTGTGTAACGATGCAGATCGATAAATTGCGCGGGAGAGAGCTCGACCAGCTTTTTCAATCCATCCTATCATTGAGAGATCTCGAAGAATGCTACCGTTTTTTCGATGATCTGTGTACGATAAATGAAATACAATCGCTGGCTCAGCGGCTCGAAGTCGCCAGAATGCTCCGCGACGGCAACACGTACCACAAAATTGAAACGGAAACCGGAGCGAGCACGGCGACCATTTCCAGGGTGAAACGCTGCCTGAATTACGGAAATGACGCCTATATTATGGCGCTGGACCGTGTAAAAGAAGAATCAGAATGATCTTTCAAACCGCCTGGCCCCTTTAGCCCGGCGGTTTTTTATGTCCAAAATTTCCACTCTTACTTTCTTCGTTATCCGTTTTTCCAACAGGGGTGAATTTGTTATAATATTTAAATGGCAAGAACGATTGGAGGAGCTTTTTTTATGTACGATATTACCGAGTGGAAGCACGTCTTTAAACTCGATCCAAATAAAGAGATAACAGATGAACAGCTCGAGCAGCTGTGCGAATCGGGAACGGATGCGATTCTGATCGGCGGTAGCGACAACATCACAGAGGATGATGTGCTCCGGCTGATGTCGAAAGTGCGTCGTTTTTTAGTGCCGTGCGTCCTTGAAGTATCCGCGATTGATGCGATCGTGCCGGGATTTGACCTCTATTTTATCCCGACCGTACTGAACAGCAAAAACCCCGACTGGATCGTCGGCCTACATAAAGAAGCGATGAAAGAATACGGCGAGCTGATGTCTCCTGAAGAGATCATCGTCGAAGGCTACTGCATTTTAAACCCGGACTGCAAGGCGGCGGCTTTGACAGACGCCGATGCAGAGATTGGACTGGAAGACATCAAAGCCTATGCGCGGCTGGCTGAAAAGCTCTTTTCGATGCCGGTCTTTTATCTGGAATACAGCGGAATGCTCGGGGATGCCGAGACGGTGAAGGAAGCGAAGGCCGTTCTGACCGATACGGTTTTATTTTACGGCGGCGGCATTTCAGATCCCGAAACAGCGGCAAAAATGGCCGAATACGCAGACGTCGTCGTTGTCGGGAACGCGGTTTACGAAGTTTTCGGACAAGCGCTGAAAACGGTGGATGCGGTAAAAAAATAAGCGGAACAAACCGGATTGGTTTATAATAGAACATATGTTTGAAGAGGCGGTGAACGGATTGAATTATATTAGCGACCAATTATTGAATGGATTAAATAACGTACAGCAGGAAGCGGTCAAAACAACGGAAGGGCCGCTTTTGATCATGGCCGGCGCGGGAAGCGGAAAAACGCGGGTTTTGACCCATCGGATCGCGTATTTGATGGCGGAAAAGCGCGTCGCTCCGTGGAACATTCTGGCGATCACGTTTACGAACAAAGCGGCGAGAGAGATGAAAGACCGCGTGGAAAGCATTCTCGGACCAGGTGCGGATGACATTTGGATTTCGACTTTCCACAGCATGTGCGTGAGAATTTTGCGGAGGGACATCGACCGGATCGGGATCAACCGCAATTTCTCGATTCTTGATACGTCAGATCAGCTTTCTGTCATTAAAGGAATCTTGAAGGAAAGAAACATCGATCCGAAAAAGTTTGACCCGCGGAGCATTCTCGGCTCCATCAGCGGCGCGAAAAACGAACTGATCGATCCTGAGGAATACGAGAAAACGGCAGGCGGCTTTTTTGAGCAGGTTGTCAGCGACGTCTACAAAGATTATCAGAAAAAACTGCGGAAAAACCAGTCCCTCGATTTTGACGACTTGATCATGACGACGATCCGTCTGTTTGAGAGGGTGCCTGAGGTGCTAGAATACTATCAGCGCAAATTTCAATACATTCATGTCGATGAGTATCAGGATACGAACAGGGCGCAGTATCTGCTCGTCAAAAAAATGGCGCAGCGCTTCCAAAACATCTGCGTCGTCGGGGACTCGGACCAGTCGATCTACAGATGGCGCGGAGCGGACATCGCCAACATCCTGTCCTTTGAAAAAGACTACCCGAACGCAAGCGTCATTTTGCTGGAGCAAAACTACAGATCGACGAAGCGGATCTTGAACGCAGCCAACGAAGTGATCAAAAACAACTCGAACAGAAAACCGAAAAACCTGTGGACGGAAAATGACGAAGGGGCGAAGATCTCCTATTTCAGGGGGGACAACGAATTTGGCGAAGGGCAGTTTGTAGCCGGGAAAATCAGGGAGCTCGTCCAATCCGGCAAGCGCTCCTACTCCGATATCGCGATTTTATACCGGACAAACGCCCAGTCCCGCGTCATTGAGGAAACGCTGATGAAAGCGAACATCAATTACAACATCGTCGGCGGCACAAAGTTCTATGACCGGAAGGAAATTAAAGACATCCTCGCCTACCTGCGGCTTGTCGCTAATCCGGATGACGATATCAGCTTTGCGAGAATCGTCAATGTGCCGAAGCGCGGCGTCGGTGCGACTTCCGTCGATAAAATCGCCGCATACGCGGACATGAACGGGCTGTCTCTGTTTGAAGCGCTCGGACAGGTCGACTTTATCGGCCTCAGCGCGAAAGCGGCCAACGCCCTTGACGACTTCAGACAGATGATCGAAAACTTGACGAATATGCAGGAATACTTATCCGTCACAGAACTGACAGAGGAAATCCTTGAAAAAACCGAATACCGCGACATGCTGAAGGCGGAAAAAACGCTCGAAGCCCAGAGCCGGTTAGAGAATATCGACGAGTTTTTGTCCGTGACGAAAAACTTTGAACAGCAAAGCGAAGATAAGTCGCTCGTCGCCTTTTTGACGGACCTTGCGCTCATCGCCGATATCGATCAGCTTGATCAGCAGGAAGAGGAATCCGGTAATAAAGATGCCGTCATCTTGATGACGCTTCACGCTGCCAAAGGACTCGAATTTCCGGTCGTCTTTCTGATGGGGCTTGAAGAAGGGGTCTTCCCGCACAGCCGTTCCCTGATGGAGGAAGCGGAAATGGAAGAGGAGCGGAGGCTCGCTTATGTCGGCATTACGCGGGCTGAGGAAGAGCTCTATTTAACGAACGCGCGGATGAGAACGCTGTTCGGCAGAACGAATATTAACCCGGAATCGCGATTCATCGCGGAAATACCGGAAGAATTATTGGACAATCTAAACGAGAAGAAGAATACGGCGTCTCCGTTCGGACGAAAACCGGAGCGTAAAGCGCCTGTCACCCGTCCGGCGACGGCTTACACGAAAACGGGCGGCGACGGAATCGAATGGGCCGTCGGAGACAAAGCCTCTCATAAAAAATGGGGCACAGGCACGGTCGTCAGCGTGAAAGGGGCAGGTGAATCGACTGAGCTTGACATCGCCTTTCCGAGTCCGATCGGAGTGAAACGTCTGCTCGCGGCCTTTGCGCCAATTGAAAAGCAATAATGGCAAAAGACCTCAGGATGAAAGGACGAAATCGATGGAAAAAGAAGCAGCTAAACGACGTGTGGAACAACTGCATGCATTGATCAACAAATACAACTACGAATATCACACGCTTGACGATCCGAGTGTGCCGGATTCCGAATATGACAAACTGATGAAGGAGCTCATTTCGATTGAAGAAGAGCACCCGGATCTGAAAACGCCTGATTCGCCTTCACAGCGCGTCGGCGGGGCTGTTTTGGACGCTTTTCAAAAGGTGCAGCACAAAACGCCCATGCTGAGTCTCGGCAATGCGTTTAATGAAGAGGATCTGCGCGACTTTGACCGAAGGGTCCGCCAGTCGGTCGGAGACGTCGAGTACAACGTCGAGCTCAAAATCGACGGTCTTGCTGTTTCGCTTCGTTATGAGAACGGGGTATTTGTCAGAGGCGCGACAAGGGGAGACGGAACGACGGGCGAAGATATTACCGAAAACTTGAAGACGATCAGAAACATCCCTCTTAAAATGAAGCGCCCCCTGTCGATTGAGGTGCGCGGGGAGGCTTATATGCCGAAGCGCTCCTTTGAACTGCTGAACGAAGCGCGGCTTGAGCGGGGGGAAGAGCCGTTTGCGAACCCGCGGAATGCGGCCGCCGGCTCATTGAGACAGCTTGACCCGAAAATTGCCGCGAAACGAAACCTCGATATTTTCGTCTACAGTATAGCGGAGCTTGACGAAATGGGCGTCGAAACGCAAAGCCAGGGTCTTGATTTTCTTGATGAACTCGGCTTTAAAACGAATCATGAACGTAAAAAATGCAGCACAATCGAAGAGGTAATCGAGATCGTTGACGAGCTGAAAACAAAGCGGGCCGATCTTCCGTATGAAATCGACGGCATCGTCATTAAAGTCGATTCCCTCGATCAGCAGGAAGAGCTCGGATTTACGGCGAAAAGCCCGCGCTGGGCGATTGCCTACAAGTTTCCGGCCGAAGAGGTCGTGACAAAGCTTTTGGACATCGAATTAAGCGTCGGCCGCACCGGCGTTGTAACGCCGACGGCGATCCTTGAGCCCGTAAAAGTGGCGGGAACGACGGTCCAAAGGGCTTCCCTTCATAACGAAGATTTAATTAAGGAGAAGGATATCCGGCTGTATGACAAAGTCGTCATCAAAAAAGCGGGAGACATCATCCCCGAGGTTGTCAATGTGCTCGTTGAACAGCGGACAGGCGAAGAAAAGGAATTCAGCATGCCTGACGAATGCCCTGAATGCGGAAGCGAACTCGTCAGAATCGAAGGAGAAGTCGCGCTGCGCTGCATCAATCCGGAATGTCCGGCCCAGATCAGGGAAGGGCTGATTCACTTCGTCTCCCGCAATGCGATGAATATTGAAGGGCTTGGAGAGCGCGTCATCACCCAGCTGTTCCGCGAGGATTTGGTCAAGAATGTCGCCGATCTTTACAAGCTGACGCGGGAGCAGCTCATCAACCTCGAACGAATGGGAGAAAAATCGACCGACAACCTGCTTCAGTCGATCAAAAAATCGAAGGAAAACTCGCTGGAGCGGCTTCTTTTCGGCCTCGGCATCCGCTTTATCGGCGAGAAAGCGGCGAAAACGCTCGCCATGCACTTTGAGACGATTGACCGCCTCAAAACGGCATCAAAAGAAGAATTGCTGGAAGTCGATGAAATCGGCGAAAAGATGGCTGATGCGATCGTCACCTATTTTGAAAAAGAAGAGATGCTCAAGCTTTTGGATGAGCTTAAACAGCTCGGCGTGAACACCGTGTATACAGGCCCGAAAAAAGTAAAAGCCGAAGACAGCGACTCCTACTTTGCGGGGAAAACGATCGTGCTGACCGGAAAGCTCAGCGAAATGTCGCGTAACGACGCGAAAGCGGAAATCGAAGCGCTCGGGGGAAAAATCACAGGCAGCGTAAGCAAAAAAACCGATCTTGTCATTGCCGGCGAAGCGGCGGGCAGCAAACTGGCCAAAGCTGAAGAGCTTAACATCGAAGTATGGGATGAAGCAAGATTGATCAGAGAGCTAAAGAAATAAGAGGAGTGTTTTCTATTGAAAAAAGCATTGATTTTGGCGGCTGCTGCGGGGATGCTGATGCTCTCAGCCTGTGCGCCGTCGAATTTTAAGGGAGAAGAGGAGCAGGAGATGGTGCAAAAGACGAAAAAGTCGAAAGAAAAAGCCATCGTTCCGAAATACAACATCTCTGATTCGTATTATAAAATGGTTCTTCCTTTTAAAGCCGGAAAGGCGCGCGGATTGACGACCGAACAGATGAACACGAGGCTTGACATCGATGAATTCGAAACGGGCATGATGCGCCTCGCCCAAGACTCTTTCTCAACGAAAGACTACCTTTTTCAGGAAGGGCAGTATTTGGATGAAGATACGGTCTCTAGCTGGCTGGCCCGCAAAAAAACGGGAAGCGACCTGAAAAAAGCGGAGAAAAAGGATAAGGATTTTAAAAACCTCGGGCTGAATCCGGCTCTTTCCGGCAGCGGATCTGCCGAAAAACAAAACGAGGAAAGCCCGATTTATCTGGCTCATATGCTTGAACACGATTATCTCGTCAGAAAAGACAAGGATACGATCGAGCTTGGCGGAGTTGTGATCGGCCTGGCGCTTAACTCGGTTTACTATTACCGCGAAAATGTCGGCGATCCACAAAAAGAAGTGACGATCAGCACCAAGAAACTGAAGCAAGAGGGCGAAAAGATCGCACAGGAAGTGGCAAAACGCATCCGGAACATGAAGGATCTCAAAAACATTCCGCTCACGATCGTCCTGTACAAGCAGGCGCCGAAATCGTCGATCGTGCCCGGAAACTTTATCGCCAAAACCGAAGTGAAAGCAGGCACAAGCGATATCTCGGGCTGGGATAATATCAATGAAGAATACACATTCTTCCCGTCAACGGAAGGAACAGAAAAGCATCCGGACGATGCGGAGCTGTTCAACCGCTTTAAAAATAAAATCGAAACATACTTTCCAAACTACACAGGCGTCGTCGGAACGGCTTTGTATAAAGACGACCAAATGCAGGAAATGAAAATCAACATTCCGATGCAGTTCTACGGCAAAAGCGAAGTCATTGCATTTACGCAATTTCTGACCGGGGAAGTGATGGATTATTACGGCAAAAGCGAGCTGAACGTCGAGATCAACATTACGTCATCAGACGGCCAGGAAGCCCTCATCCTCAAAAAGCCAGGAGCCAAAGAACCGACCGTTCATATTTATGATTCATAAAAAAGAAGCAGCTATTCGGCTGCTTCTTTTTTACATCGTATCGCACTTCACCCCGACGACTCCGTCAATCGACTTAATATCGTAATACACATCTGTCACATACCGCTTCCTGTGAACCCTCACTTTCGTCTCCATCACCGCAAACTCTTTTTCAGGCATGTCATCGATCCGGACGGAGTGGATGCGGATATGCTTCGCTTTCATTTCCTTGAGAATGTCCGTCATTTTGTCCTTGTCGGACAATGACATGCGGACGCGGATTTCTTTCTCCTGCAGGCGGTTCGGGCCGATTTTGCCGACGACCCACGGCAAAAATTCGACGCTTATTAAAATAAATGCGAGACTGATAAATGCTTCCTTATAAAAGCCTGCACCTATGGCGACGCCGAGACCCGCCGCTCCCCAGATCATTGCTGAGGTGGTGAGCCCGGAAATGACGTCATTGCTTTTGCGCAAAATTACGCCGGCTCCGATAAAGCCGATCCCGGAAATGATTTGTGCAGGCAGACGCAAAGGATCCATCATGATCCTGTTTGACCTTGGAAAATGATAGGCCGCGTCAATGCTGATCATCGTCAACACGCATGAACTGATGGCGATGACAATGCACGTTTTCAAGCCGAGCGGCTTATTTTTCAATTCCCTTTCAAGGCCGATGACCATCCCGACCAATGTCGCGATTCCAAGCTTCATCAGCGTATCCATATCGATGTGCCAATCCATGCGCATGTCTCCTTTCTTTTATATTGCTTTCATAATTGATATGATTTTCTCACAGAGAAGATGGGTGTACAACAGGTTTTTCAGGAGGGGGGGTATACATTGCTGATTTTTAAATCACTTCTTTTTCCGCTCACGGTCGTTTCCGTTATCCTTATCGCTGCGTATAACATGTTTATCCGCAAGAAAACCGTTCAAAACCACTACACTCCCTTTGATTATATTGCCGGACAGACATCAAAAGAATTCCATGCGGAAAAAAAAGAACAGGAAGGCCGGGAGGATGACGATTCAGGAGAAGGGAAATAAAAAGGCCGCAGGGAATACCCTGGACGGCCTTTTCGTCTATGATGCAGAACGGTGTTTTTCTTCCATCTCCTCAAACATCTCAGCCGCTTTTTCAGCGGGTTTATGCGTCATGAGGCTGACGGCGGCAACCGCTGCGAGGCTCAGGAAGAAGCCCGGAATCATTTCGTATATGCCGGTCGTTTGATCGAGTCCGGTCATAATCCAGAGCAGCACTGTAACAGCGCCGGTTACGATGCCTGCCAGTGCGCCCCACTGATTCATCCGCTTCCAGTAGAGGCTGAGCAGAATCGCAGGTCCAAACGCAGAACCGAATCCGGCCCACGCATAGCCGACGAGATTCAAAATCGTGTCATTCGGACTTAATGATAAAAGAAGGGCGATGACGGCGACCAACAGGACGCTCAACCGTCCGACGAGGACAAGCTCTTTATCTGTTGCCCCGCGGCGGAAAAACGTTCTGTACAGGTCTTCGGTCATGGCGCTTGAGGTGACCAGAAGCTGGGATGAAACCGTACTCATGATCGCCGCAAGCAGCGCGGAAAGCAAGAATCCGGTGATCAACGGATGAAACAGAATGTTCGAAAATACGATGAAAATCGTTTCCGGATCTTTCAGGCTGATACCTGTTTGATGGACGTAAGCTACGCCGATCAGCCCCGTAAGTAATGCGCCGGCTACTGAGACGATCATCCAGCCCATTCCGATGCGGCGGGCGGGTTTCAGCTCTTTCACCGATGAAATCGCCATAAAACGGACGATGATGTGCGGCTGCCCGAAGTAGCCCAATCCCCAGGCAATAAAAGAAATAATGCTAATGACGGTCGTTCCTTTGAAGAAGTCCAGCAGGCTTGGATTGACTTCTTCTATCATATTAAATGTCGGCGTAACTCCGCCCAACTGAGTAAAGGCAACGATCGGCACGAGCACTAATGCAATAAACATAATCAAACCCTGCACAAAGTCGGTCAGACTGACAGCCAAAAATCCTCCGAACAGCGTATAGGCAATTACGACGAGGGCGGTAGAGAACAAACCGATCCTGTAGTCAAGGCCGAACGCCGTTTCAAACATCCTTCCTCCGGATACCATGCCAGCTGACGTATACAGCGTAAAGAACACCATGATGACGAGGGCTGACGCCAGACGCAGGACTCTTGTCGTATCATTGAATCGATTTTCGAAAAAGTCTGGAATGGTAATCGCGTCATTCGCCACTTCCGTAAATGTACGCAAGCGCGGTGCGACAAGCACATAGTTGACATAAGCTCCGATTGTCAGGCCGACGGCAAGCCAGCCGCTCGAAAGTCCTGTGACATACATCGCTCCCGGCAGTCCCATCAGCATCCAGCTGCTCATGTCAGATGCGCCGGCCGATAAAGCCGTAACAGCAGGCCCGAGATCTCTTCCTCCGAGCATATAGTCATTCAAATTGGATGTTTTTCGGTAGGAATACCAGCCGATTAAGAGCATGGCGGCAAAATAAATGCCAAGCGAAATAAATACTTCAATACTCACGTTTCGTATCTCTCCTCTTTACAATAATGTGGCATCACCTCTCCTGAAATTTTAACAATACTGATTTGCTGTGTACGAAGATTGATTTGCAGGGCCTCGTCTTTAAAATCAAGCATTGGAAAAACCAGGCGCTGCCATGTGATCGTACTTAGTTACCTAACCTATCAAACTATTCCGCATCAATCAACCGGAGGACACGCCCGTTTTTTTGCAAAAAGGACGCAGCCGTTCCGATGGGCATCACAATGAAAACGTTTGCAAATAAATACAAAAGTAAAAATGTTCTGAATTTTAGTACAGCCCACTACCGGGCGTTTTTAGTATACAATAGAATCAGGGCCGGGATTCCGCGGTTTTGTTGATTTAGAAGGCTGAAATTTGATATGATCAGTATTATATGACTAAGCGAGAATCATCTTGGAGGTGTTTGTGTAATGTCGCGTATTTCAATAGAAGAAGTAAAGCATGTTGCCCATCTGGCCAGACTGGCGATCACGGATGAGGAAGCGGCTATGTTTACCGAACAGCTTGACAGCATTATTTCTTTTGCCGAAGAGCTGAATGAAGTCGATACAGAGAATGTCAAGCCAACGACACATGTATTGCAAATGAAGAATATCATGAGGGAAGATGTCCCGGATAAAGGCCTCCCGGTTGAGGAAGTCGTCAAAAACGCACCTGATCATAAAGACGGCTATATTCGCGTGCCGTCAATTCTGGACTAAAGGAGGGAGCAAGAGAACATGTCACTGTTTGACCATAAAATATCTGAACTGAAAAGACTCATACATAAAAAAGAGATCAGCATATCGGACTTAGTCGATGAATCGTATAAGAGGATCCACGAAGTCGACGGAAAGGTGCAGGCCTTTTTACAGCTTGATGAAGAAAAAGCCCGCGCTTATGCCAAAGAGCTGGATGAAGCGGTAGGCGGCCGGGACGAGCACGGCCTTTTGTTCGGGATGCCGATCGGAATCAAAGATAATATCGTCACAAAGGATCTTCGCACAACGTGTGCGAGCAAAATCCTGGAAAACTTCGACCCGATCTATGACGCTACGGTTGTTGAGCGCCTGCACGATGCAGAAGCGGTTACGATCGGAAAGCTGAACATGGATGAATTTGCGATGGGGTCTTCCACAGAAAATTCAGGCTTCCAAAAAACGAAAAACCCGTGGAACTTAGAAACCGTTCCGGGCGGCTCAAGCGGCGGCTCCGCGGCGGCGGTTGCGGCGGGAGAAGTGCCGTTTTCACTCGGTTCCGACACGGGCGGATCGATCCGCCAGCCGGCTTCTTTCTGCGGCGTCGTCGGCTTAAAGCCTACATACGGCCGCGTGTCAAGGTACGGCCTTGTCGCATTTGCGTCTTCATTGGATCAAATCGGACCGATCACAAGATCCGTCGAGGACAACGCATACCTTCTCCAGGCGATTGCGGGCGTCGACAAAATGGATTCGACGAGCGCCAATGTGGACGTGCCTGACTATCTGTCTGCGCTGACAGGCGATATTAAAGGCTTAAAAATCGCCGTTCCGAAAGAATACCTCGGCGAAGGGGTAAGCGAAGAAGCGAAGCAGTCCGTCCTTGAAGCGCTGAAAGTGCTTGAAGGCCTTGGCGCGACATGGGAAGAAGTATCCCTGCCGCACAGCAAATACGCGCTTGCGACGTATTACCTGCTGTCTTCATCAGAAGCTTCGGCGAACCTTGCCCGATTCGACGGCATCCGCTACGGCTACCGCACCGACAATGCGGACAACCTGATCGACCTTTATAAACAAACGCGTTCCGAAGGCTTCGGAGACGAAGTGAAGCGCCGCATCATGCTCGGCACGTTCGCGTTAAGCTCAGGCTACTACGATGCTTACTATAAAAAGGCGCAAAAGGTCAGAACGCTGATCAAAAAAGACTTTGAAGACGTATTCGAAAACTATGACGTCATCATCGGACCGACAACGCCGACGCCTGCGTTTAAAATCGGCGAAAAAACGAGCGATCCGCTCACAATGTATGCGAACGACATCCTGACGATCCCGGTCAACCTTGCCGGTGTACCGGGAATCAGCGTACCGTGCGGATTTGCGAACGGTTTGCCGCTCGGCCTGCAAATCATCGGCAAACACTTTGACGAAAGCACAGTATACCGCGTCGCCCATGCATTCGAACAGGCGACAGACCATCATAAAGCAAAACCTGAACTGTAAGGGGTGAAAAAACATGAACTTTGAAACGGTAATCGGACTTGAAGTCCACGTTGAGCTAAAAACGAAATCGAAAATCTTCTCAAGCTCGCCGACGCCATTCGGCGCCGCGGCCAATACGCAGACAAGCGTCATCGATTTGGGATATCCGGGCGTTTTGCCAGTCTTGAATAAAGAAGCCGTCAATTTTGCCATGAAAGCGGCGATGGCGTTAAACTGCGAAATCGCGACAGAGACGAAATTTGACCGGAAAAACTATTTCTACCCTGACAACCCGAAAGCGTACCAAATTTCCCAATTCGATAAACCGATCGGCGAAAACGGCTGGATCGAAATCGAAGTCGGCGGAAAAACGAAACGCATCGGCATCACGCGCCTTCATCTTGAAGAGGATGCCGGCAAACTGACGCACACAGGCGACGGATACTCCCTTGTCGACTACAACCGCCAAGGTACGCCGCTCGTCGAAATCGTTTCAGAACCGGACATCCGCACGCCTGAAGAAGCGTACGCGTATCTTGAAAAGCTGAAGTCGATCATTCAATATACGGGCGTTTCCGACTGTAAGATGGAGGAAGGATCGCTCCGCTGCGACGCCAACATTTCGCTCCGCCCGATCGGACAGAAGGAATTCGGCACGAAGACAGAGCTGAAAAACCTGAACTCCTTCGCCTTCGTCCAAAAAGGCCTTGAGCATGAAGAAAAACGCCAGGCGCAAGTACTTCTGTCAGGCGGCGTCATTCAGCAGGAGACGCGCCGCTATGATGAGGCATCAAAAACGACGATTTTGATGAGGGTCAAAGAAGGTTCTGACGACTACCGCTATTTCCCTGAACCGGACCTCGTCGAGCTTTACATCGACGACGAATGGAAACAGCGCGTAAAAGACAGCATTCCAGAGCTTCCGGACCAGCGCCGCAAGCGCTACATCGAGGAGCTCGGCCTGCCTGCCTATGATGCGAAAGTCTTGACGCTGACAAAAGAAATGTCCGACTTCTTCGAAGCAGCCGTCGAAAAAGGCGCCGACGCCAAGCTCGCTTCAAACTGGCTGATGGGTGAAGTTTCGGCCTACCTGAATGCACAGCAAAAAGAGCTCGCAGACGTCGCGCTTACGCCGGAAGGCCTTGCCGGTCTGATCAAGCTGATCGAAAAAGGCACGATTTCATCGAAAATCGCGAAAAAAGTCTTCAAAGAATTAATCGAAAACGGCGGAGACGCTGAAAAAATCGTCAAAGAAAAAGGCCTTGTGCAAATCTCTGACAAAGCTACGCTCAGAAAGCTTGTCACAGAAGCGCTCGACAACAATCCGCAGTCGATCGAGGACTTCAAAAACGGAAAAGACCGTGCAATCGGCTTCCTCGTCGGCCAAATCATGAAAGCTTCAAAAGGCCAGGCAAATCCGCCGATGGTCAACAAGCTTCTTCTTGAAGAAATTAATAAACGGTAATATAAGACCCTTGGAGAAACGATGTCTCCAAGGGTTTTTTATTCAACGACAGGCGTTAATGAATCGCCGTTCCATATTTCTCCCTTATTCAGCGTCCAGCTGTCATTATAGAGATTTGACGCTCCTTTATTTGCCGCAGGGCTCCAGCCGTCATTCCAGGCCAAGAAGTAGGTTGTTTTCGGATATTTTTGTCTGATCGCATTGATAAATAGTTCGTAATCCAGGCTGCCGTTCGTTTCCTGCGGCCCGACTTCTGTGAAGGCAAACGGCTTGTTAAGAGATGTCAGCTCGTCATAATGCGATGACAAAACATACTGTATTTCTTTTCATCGCAGCAAAACCTCCTGTTCTTTTTATACATCAATTCAAAATCTACTAATTGTAATAGAATAAAAAAAGGAACATGGGACGATTGTTTGGTTTTCATCAGGAATATTTCCGCCCCCGTTAAATTACTGCCGCGATAGTTTTTGCATTTAACGAGAAATTTCATTGCAAATAGTTCGAAAGACCTTTCGAAAAAGAGTATAATAGCACTGAGGGAAACAAATATTTTACTAGGGGATGATGAAAATGAAAGCGCTTAGATGGCACGATGCGAAAGACTTGCGATTGGAACAAATCGACGAACCCCAGGCGGCAGCGGGCAAAGTGAAAGTCAAAGTAGAATGGTGCGGGATTTGCGGAAGCGATCTTCACGAATATACCGCAGGTCCTATTTTCATTCCGACTGAAACACACCCGCTAAGCGGCGATAAAGCCCCGGTCGTTTTGGGACACGAATTTTCGGGGCAGGTCGTGGAAGTAGGAGAGGGGGTTACAAATGTCAAAGCCGGCGATCGTGTAACGGTTGAACCGATCTACGCGTGCGGCGAATGTGAAGCTTGCAAACAAGGAATGTATAATCTGTGCGATAAAATGGGATTCTTCGGGCTCGCCGGGGGAGGCGGCGGATTTTCCGAGTATGCAGCCGTGCCGGCGGAAATGATTCATAAATTGCCGGATGACGTATCATTTGAACAAGGTGCGCTTGTTGAACCGTCAGCCGTTGCGCTTCATGCCGTCCGTCAAAGCAAATTGAAAGTCGGCGACAAAGCGGCCGTTTTTGGGACAGGCCCAATCGGCTTGCTTGTGATTGAAGCGCTAAAAGCGTCCGGCGCATCGGAAATCTACGCTGTCGAATTATCAGACATCCGCCGCCAAAAAGCAGCAGAGCTTGGTGCAATCGTCATTGATCCAAAACAATGCGACGCAGTGGCCGAAATCCAAAAACGGACAAACGGCGGCGTCGATGTAGCCTATGAAGTGACAGGCGTGCCGCCCGTTTTAAAACAGGCGATTCATGCAACAAAAATCAACGGGGAAACGATGGTCGTCAGCATTTTTGAAAAAGAAGCGCCGATCCATCCTCACGATATCGTCATGAAAGAACGCACACTAACCGGGATCATCGGATACCGCGACGTGTTTCCCGCTGTCATCAGTCTGATGGCTCAAGGGTATTTCCCGGCTGACAAACTGGTCACGAAACGAATTACGCTTGATGAAGTCATCGAAGAGGGCTTCGAAGGATTGTTGAGAGAAAGAGATCAAGTGAAAATCCTGGTCAAAGCTGAATAAATAAAGAAACCAGATTCCTATTTTTATGGGAATCTGGTTTCTTTTTTAGCGATCAAGAAAACGGGAAATCATCTGAAAGAGATGACGCACGCTTTCCTCCTGTTCCAGGTTCGTCAGCATTCCTTGAATTACGGGCTTCCGCGGAGCCTCCAGTTTCAGCTCCTCTTCCAGCACATCAAGCGTGATGTGGATGTCTTCGGCCAGATCCGCTTGATTCCTGTATGCTGCGATCTCCTCAAGAATCCCGTTTTTATCAACTTTTTGCTGGCCGTCATGGTACAGCAGATACGTTTTTTCTGCAAGAATCGGCCGTTCGCCGCTTTGCGTCATGCCGCCGATCATCTCGTCGACCCTTCTGATAATAAAACCGGCAAGCTCATCAAAGTCAATGTCGAGCTCGTTGAAGATAAATAAATTTTGATAAGAGTGCACGATTCCCTGCACCATGACCGTCAAGTCATCGAGGAAAGGCTTTGCGGCGTCGCCGTAGGCCGCCAGCAGCGCCTCCTGATATGCTTCATGAAATTTTCCGCTGACATTTTTAAAATATTCCTCGATTTTGCTGTTTTCCGGGATGCTGTGCTCGCTGATCATCACGAGGATGAAGTCTCGATGCTCTTTGCTTTCTTCAAACTGATAAGCAATCTGCTCCTTGAAAATATCCTTCGGAGGAGCATTTTTTTGCCGTATCTTCTTCATATTTTCTGTCATTCTATCGATATAATACTTAATGATTGCGAGAAGAAGCGCGTCCTTCGATTTAAAATGCAGATAAAAAGCTCCTTTTGAAATGCCGCATTCATTGGAAATCTCCTGAATGGTCGTAGAGGCAAACCCGTTTTTCGCGAACAGGCGAAGGCCGGCTTTAATGATTTTTTCTTCTTTTTCAGTCATGAAAGTACTCCTTTTGAACAACATTAAAATTGATTTAATTTTAACATATATAAGTTGACGCTATTTACTTTTGACGTTTATTATTGTATAGAATGACCAGTCAGTCAATCAGTATTCAGAAAATATTTTTTAAAATGGAGGTCGTAATGAATTCTATCATCAATTTTGTGCTGAAGAACAAGTTCGCTGTGTGGCTGATGACGATTATTGTTACGGTTGCCGGCCTTTATGCGGGTTTGAATATGAAGCAGGAATCCATTCCTGACGTAAACATGCCATACCTTTCGATTAATACGACATATCCGGGGGCTGCCCCGAGCCAAGTGGCTGATGATGTCACAAAGCCGATTGAACAAGCGGTGCAAAACCTTGACGGCGTGCACGTTGTGACGTCCACATCTTACGAAAACGCATCATCGGTGATGATCGAATACGATTATGATAAAGATATGGACAAGGCGAAAACAGAAGCGGCTGAAGCGCTGGAAAACGTCAATCTTCCCGATGACGTGAAAGATCCGGAAATTTCGCGCTACAGCATGAACTCCTTCCCGATCCTGACGCTCAGCGTATCAAGCGACAAAAGCAACCTTCAAGAGCTTACGAAAAACGTGGAAAACAGCCTCGTTCCTAAGCTTGAAGGCATTGAAGGCGTAGCCTCTGTTCAAGTATCCGGACAGCAGGTTGAAGAAGTCGAATTTTCTTTTAAAGAAGACAAAATGAAAAAATACGGCCTTGACAAAGACACAGTCAAGCAAGTGATTCAAGGGTCAAATGTGACAACTCCGCTTGGATTGTACACATTCGGCAATAAAGAAAAATCCGTCGTCGTCAGCGGCGATATCGAAACAATCAAAGATTTGAAGAATATGAGAATTCCGGTTGCATCTGCTTCAAGTGCAAGCAGTGCAGCAGCACAGGTCCGGCAAAGCGCAAGTACAGAAGTGCCGACTGTCAAGCTTTCTGAGATTGCCAGCATTAAAGACGTGAAAAAAGCCGAATCGATTTCGCGCACGAACGGAAAAGACAGCATCGGCATCAATATCGTCAAAGCAAATGATGCAAATACGGTAGAAGTTGCCGACAACGTCAAAAAAGAACTGAAGCAATTCAAAGAAGACCACAAAGGCTTCCAGTACAGCGCTACGTTAGACATGGCTGAACCGATCACCCAGTCGGTCGAAACGATGCTGGACAAAGCGATTTTCGGAGCGCTCTTTGCGGTTGTGATCATTCTCTTATTCTTAAGAGATATTAAATCAACATTAATTTCGATCGTTTCCATTCCGTTGTCTCTGCTTATCGCGCTGCTAGTCTTAAATCAGCTTGATATCACGCTGAATATCATGACGCTCGGCGCCATGACGGTCGCGATCGGCCGGGTTGTCGACGACTCGATCGTCGTCATCGAGAACATCTACCGCCGCATGAGGCTGAAAGACGAACCGCTCCGCGGAAAAGCATTGGTCCGCGAAGCGACGAAAGAAATGTTCAAACCGATCATGTCATCAACGATCGTAACGATTGCGGTATTCCTGCCGCTCGCACTGGTAGGCGGCCAGATCGGCGAATTGTTCATCCCGTTCGCCCTGGCGATCGTATTTGCGCTTGCCGCATCACTCCTGATTTCGATCACGCTCGTGCCGATGCTCGCGCACAGCCTGTTCAAAAAATCGCTGACGGGAGCACCTGTAAAAGGGAAAGAACATAAGCCTGGAAGACTGGCAAACGCCTATAAAAAAATCTTAAACTGGGCGCTCAGCCATAAATGGATTACATCGATCATCGCGATTCTGATGCTGCTCGGAAGCTTGTTCCTCGTTCCGCTGATCGGCGCAAGCTACCTGCCGTCTGAAGAAGAAAAAACGATTCAGATCACATACACGCCTGAACCGGGCGAAACGAAAAAAGAGGCGGAAGACGAAGCCGCAAAAGCCGAAAAGCTCTTATTGGACCGCAAGCACGTCGATACGGTTCAATACTCCTTAGGCTCAAGCAGCCCGCTCGCCCAAGGGAATTCAAACGGCGCGCTCTTCTATATTAAATATGAAGACGATACGCCTGATTTTGACAAAGAAAAAGACAACGTGCTGAAAGAAATCCAGAAAAAATCCAAACGCGGAGAATGGAAAACGCAGAATTTCAACTCTTCGGGCAATAACAACGAATTAACGTACTATGTGTACGGCGATTCTGAAAAAGATATTAAAGGCACTGTCAAAGACATCGAAAAGATAATGAAAGATCAAAAAGATCTGAAAAACGTGAAGTCAGGCCTGTCCAGCACATATGACGAATATACATTTGTCGCTGACCAGGAGAAGCTGAGCAAACTCGGTTTGACGGCGTCTCAAATTTCTCAGGCCTTAATGACGGAAACGTCGCAGGCTCCACTGACAACCGTCAAAAAAGACGGCAAAGAGCTTGATGTCAACATTAAAACAGAAAAAGACGAGTATAAGAGCGTCAAAGATTTAGAAAACAAAAAACTCACATCGGCGACAGGCCAGGAAGTGAAAATCGGCGATGTGGCAAAAGTAAAAGAAGGCACAACATCTGACACCGTTTCAAAACGCGACGGAAAAGTCTATGCCGATGTCACAGGGGAAATCAAGACAGACAACATTACAAAGGTATCAAGCGATGTCCAGAAGAAAATTGACAAGCTTGACCTTCCTGACAACGTTACGATCGATACAGGCGGCGTTTCCGCAGATATCGCCGATTCCTTTACGAAGCTCGGACTCGCGATGCTTGCAGCTGTTGCGATCGTGTATCTCGTGCTCGTAATTACGTTCGGCGGAGCATTGGCGCCGTTTGCGATTCTGTTCTCGCTGCCGTTTACAGTCATCGGAGCCTTGATCGGGCTTTACGTCTCAGGTGAAACGATCAGCTTGAACGCGATGATCGGCATGCTGATGCTGATCGGAATCGTCGTCACAAACGCCATCGTCCTGATCGACCGCGTCATTCATAAAGAAGCGGAAGGACTGTCTACGAGAGAAGCGCTCCTTGAAGCCGGCTCTACACGACTCCGCCCGATCCTGATGACGGCGATTGCGACAATCGGCGCCTTGATTCCGCTGGCGCTCGGATTCGAAGGCGGCAGCCAGGTCATTTCAAAAGGGCTCGGCGTTACCGTTATCGGCGGTCTGATCAGTTCGACCCTTCTGACATTGGTTATTGTGCCGATCGTATATGAAATTTTGGCCAAATTCCGCCGGAAAAAGCCGGGAATGGAAGAAGAGTAGGATATAAGAAAGCCTCAGCTTTTGACAGCTGAGGCTTTTTTTAATCATTGGGGTTGATGATCGCCAATTGCTGATGATCCTCCCATTTTCCGTTGATTTTGACGTTTTTTCTGGCAAGACCTTCTTTGTGAAAACCCGCTTTTTCGAGCACGCGGATCGATCCGGGATTATGGGGCATGACGCCGGCTTCGATGCGGTGCAGTTTCAAATCATTGAACGCATAGCCGACCATCAGCTTGACCGCTTCTGTCGTATAGCCTTTCCCGTTATGCTTTTCATCGAGAAAATAGCCGATAAACGCGCTTTGCAGAGAGCCGCGCAGCACTTGAAAGAGGTTGACCGTGCCGATCAGCGCATCATCTGACTGAAGAAAAATCCCGAAATAATAGTCTTCGTCTTGCTGCATTTGTTCCCAAAACGTTTGCAGCCGCTTTTTTTGCCCTTCAAGCGTATAAAAATCAGCAGAGCGTTCCATCGAAAACCGTTCGAAAAACCCGCGGTTGTCCGTCTGCAGCTTCAGGCACGCTTCCGCATCATCCGCCGTCAGCGGCCTGATATAAATCGACTCTCCTTTTTTCACGCCACTGCCCTCCTTATACTGCCGGTACGTTGTCGGCTTTTTTCATTAACTCTTCAAAGTAGGAAAAGAACGCTTCCCTGTCGACCTGATCGACGACTTCGACCGGCCTTCCGTCTGGATGTGCCTCTGTCGTTCCTTGACGCGGGCTTTCCGTGTGAACGATCGCATTGACCGTTTTTGAGCCGATCATGTCCTTCCTGCCGAGCGTCAGCGTTGTCAGCACATCCCACAGGTAGTAGGTGGAGTTCGTCTCCGTATGTACAAGCGGCGGGCACAGCGCATAGCATTGGCCGATGAAATCAATGCCGATATGTTTACGCAGGCTTGCCCAATGGGCGCGGATGCCGTTTGTCAAAGGCACCTGGTTCGTGCTTTCAAGCGCGACCATATCGATCGCAATGCCGCTCGCAAACACCGTCTTCACGCTGTACGGGTCCCAAAACGCGTTCCATTCCGCCGTCCCGTCGTGCTCGGGCTCCTCGACATTCCCTTTTTCAAGAAAGGTGCCGCCCATCCAGACGAGCTTTTGAATCCGCTTTTCGATCGACGGATCTTTTTCAAGCGCGCGCGCCAAATCCGTGAGCGGTCCGGTAAACAGCAATGTCACCGGTTCTTTGCTGCCGTTTACCTTCTCAATCAGATGAAGGTGGGCGGGAAGGTCGGAAATGGGAGTCTCTACCGTCCCTTTTTCGTTTAAAATCGGCAAGGCGTCAACATAAAAGGCGTGCATGCGCCACTCCTTCGGAAAAGGGTTGACCCCTCTTGAATCAGATGCCGCCGTCTCGACACGGTACGGGCCGAAGCGGTCGATGATTTTTCTGCTTGCGCTCAGCGCAGGCTCCAGATAGCAGTCACCGGGTATGACAGATGTCCCGATCAATTCGATATCGTCCATTTGCAATAGCAAAAATAAGGAGACGAGATCGTCGACCCCTCCGTCATGGTTGAAATAAACAAGCTTCTTCACGTGATCACACCCTTTTTTCTTAATATTTATTATTTTACATCAATCGACCTTCAAAGTCTTTTCACGTTCTTATTTACCAAGATTGGCATCCATTTAGTTGCGATTTTTTCAACAACTAGTATAATTAAAGGTTGTTGGTAAAGAAATGATACGGATACTCTAATAGGATGATGAACATGAAACGTGCACGAATCATATACAACCCGACTTCCGGACGCGAAATTTTCAAAAAAAATCTTCCCCAAGTTCTCCAAAAATTCGAACAGGCGGGCTTCGAGACATCATGCCACGCAACGACGGGAGAAGGGGACGCCGTACAGGCCGCCAGAAGCGCCGCAGAGAGAGAGTTTGATTTAATTGTTGCAGCAGGCGGCGACGGGACGCTGAACGAAGTCGTCAACGGCCTGGCGCCGTTGGAAGTCCGTCCGAACCTGGGGGTCATACCGGTCGGGACGACAAATGATTTCGCAAGAGCTCTCGGCATACCGAGAGAGGATATTTTAAAGGCCGTTGACACAATACTAGAAGGAGAACCCCGTCCGATCGACATCGGGCGCGTAAACGGCCAGTATTTCATCAATATCGCCGGAGGCGGACGCCTGACCGAACTGACGTATGACGTACCAAGCAAATTGAAAACGATGCTCGGCCAGCTCGCTTATTATTTAAAAGGAATGGAAATGCTTCCGTCGCTGAAGCCGACAGAAGTCGAAATCGAATACGACGGCAAGCTGTTCCACGGCGAAGTGATGCTGTTTTTGGTGATGCTCACCAATTCGGTCGGCGGCTTCGAAAAGCTTGCCCCGGACTCAAGCCTGAATGACGGCATGTTTGACCTGATTATTTTAAAACGGACAAACCTCGCCGAATTTATCCGGCTTGCCGGACTCGCGCTCCGCGGCGACCACATCCACAACGAACACGTCATTTATACGAAAGCGAACCGCGTAAAAGTGAAGCAGAAGGACAAAATGCTCTTAAACCTTGACGGCGAATACGGCGGCGAACTGCCCGGAGAATTCGAAAACCTCTACCGCCACATCAACGTCGTCATGTCAAAAGAAAAAGCACAAAGACTCGATGATTGAACTTGGTCTCATACAGACGCGGCCAAGTTTTTCTTATAGAAGGTGAAGGAAATGAAACAAACAGCCCCCGTACAAAAAAACGAATATTACGACGTCGTATTTGAAGATCTGACCCACGAAGGCGCAGGAGTCGCAAAGGTCGACGGCTTCCCGGTTTTCGTCCCGAACGCCCTGCCCGACGAAAAAGCGAAGATCAAAGTCACGCGCGTCAAAAAAGGCTTCGCCTTCGGCCGTCTGATCGATGTAAAGGAAGAAAGCCGCTTCCGCACCAAAGCGCCGTGCCCGATCTACAAACAGTGCGGCGGCTGCCAGCTGCAGCACATCAATTACGAAGGCCAATTGCTTTACAAGCAGAAGCAGGTCAAAGACGTGCTCGAGCGAATCGGCAAGCTCGACTTAAGCCGCATTACCGTCCACCCGACCCTCGGCATGGAAGACCCGTGGAACTACCGAAACAAAGCCCAGGTCCCTGTCGGCGAACGGGAAGGCGGACTCGTCGCAGGCTTCTACCAGCAGCGCAGCCACGAGATCATCGACATGAACAAATGCCTCATCCAGCAGTCGGAAAACGACCGCGTCGTTCAAGCGATCAAAGAAATCTGCAATCGCTACGGGATCAAAGCGTACGACGAAGAGCGCCACAAAGGCTGGCTCAGACACATCATGGTCAGATACGGCGCCGCGACAGGCGAAATGATGGTCGTCTTCATCACGAAGACAAACGATTTCCCGCACAAAAACGCGATCATGAAGGAAATCACCGCCTCATTCCCGCACGTCAAATCGATCGTCCAAAACATCAACCCGAAAAAAACAAACGTCATCTTCGGCGACGAAACAACGGTCATCTGGGGAGAAGAATACATCTACGATACCATCGGCGGCATCAAATTCGCCATCTCCGCCAGATCGTTCTACCAGGTTAACCCCGAACAGACGAAAGTGCTCTACGACAAAGCGCTCGAATACGCCGAACTGAACGGCGAAGAAACCGTCATCGACGCCTACTGCGGCATCGGCACGATTTCGCTGTTTCTGGCGAAGCAGGCGAAAAAAGTGTACGGCGTCGAGATTGTGCCGGAAGCGATTGAGGATGCGAAGCGGAATGCTGAGTTGAACGGCATTGAGAACGCCGAGTTTGAAGTTGGCGAAGCTGAGGTCGTGATTCCGAAGTGGTATAAGGAAGGCATCAAGGCTGATACGCTTGTCGTCGACCCGCCGCGCAAAGGCTGCGACGAGGCTTTGCTGCGGACGATTATTGAAATGAAGCCGAAGCGGGTGGTGTATGTGTCGTGCAATCCGGGAACCTTGGCGCGCGATTTGCGGGTGCTTGAGGATGGCGGGTATGCGACGCTTGAAGTGCAGCCTGTTGATATGTTTCCGCATACGAGCCATGTGGAGTGTGTGGCGAAGTTGGTTTTGAAAGGTACAGTTGATTAAACTAATAGTTTAAAACTTTACGGATGACATCTTTTCTTCTTCAAAGACTTAATCTTTTTGATGTTGCTCTTTGATAACTTTTTTTGAAGGCCTGGATTTATCCCGGTCTTTTTTGTTGTAATTCGTAAAAATTACACGATAAATTGTTGACGGGGTATTTTTAGAGTGATATGATTCAAATTGTAATTAGATTGAGTAATTTTAAAGAAATACTCTATCGATGAGGGTGGGATATGAAACTTGAAGATATTGTAACGGTTAAGATAGGAAGAAACCTTTCTAGAGGCAACGTTAAAAATGATCATACATTAGTTGCTTATACATATGAGGATTTAATGAATGATTTAGATGGCTCATTTCTAGACTCACAAGCTAGTTTTGATGCTGGACATTCAAATCATAAAGAAAGCTATTTGAGCAATGCCGGAGACGTTGTTTTCAGCTTTGTTAGTTCCAAAGCTGGAATAGTGAGTGACTTAAACCGAGGGAAAATCATTAATCAAAATTTTGCGAAACTCATGATCGAACATGATGAATTGGATCGTAGCTATTTATGTTATGCGTTGAATGAATCGTATGCAATGAAAAGGCAAATGGCAATTTCGATGCAAGGAAGTGCTGTGCCAAAATTAACTCCAGCGATTTTAAAAGAGTTGGAAATCAAGTTACCAAGTATTGAGAAACAAAGGATAATTGGAAAAGCTTATTTCTGTTTAAGAAAGCGTCAAGCTTTGGCAAAGAAGCAAGCAGAACTTGAAGAGCAACTTTATTTAGAAGTATTAAAACAATTAGACCAACAATAGAAAAAGTGAGGAACACAACCATGGCTGAATTATATTCAAAATTATATAGCGCCGCAGACAACTTACGAAGCAAAATGGATGCATCAGAATATAAAAACTATTTACTAGGATTAATTTTTTACAAATACTTGTCCGATAAATTATTAGAAAAGGTAGTTGAAATAGCGGGTGAATCGTTAGAAGAATACAACACACAAGACAAACAAACTCAATTGTATATGGAATCATTGGCAGATGAAGAGATAAAAAATGACTTGATTGAAACGTTAGTCGATACATTGGGCTATGATATTGAACCAAAGTATTTATTCAGTGTATTAGCCAACCAAGCGAAACAAAATACGTTTCAGCTGAATGACTTGAATAAAGCGTTTATCGATTTGTCTACGAAATATGACCAATTCAACGGGTTGTTTGATGATGTAGATTTGACATCAAAAAAATTGGGATCAGATGATCAACAGCGAAACATTACGATTACAGAAGTACTGAAGAAACTAAATGATGTCAATGTAATCGGTCATGATGGAGACGTGATTGGGGATGCCTATGAGTACTTAATTGGTCAATTTGCCTCAGAGGCTGGTAAGAAAGCTGGGGAATTTTACACCCCTCATCAAGTATCTGACATGATGGCTCGAATTGCCGCGATTGGTCAAGAAGACAAAAAATTGTTTAGCGTATTTGACCCTACCATGGGATCAGGTTCCTTGATGTTGAATATTCGAAACTACCTAAATTATCCAGACGGTGTAAAATATCATGGGCAAGAACTAAACACAACTACTTTTAATCTAGCGAAGATGAACCTAATCTTGCATGGCGTTACTAAAGAAGATATGCGGTTACGTAATGGGGATACATTGAACAAAGATTGGCCGACAGATGAGCCTTATACTTTTGATGCCGTCCTTATGAATCCACCATACTCTGCAAAATGGTCTGCAGATTCTACATTCTTAGATGATTCTCGTTTCAATCGTTACGGAAAGTTAGCGCCGAAATCAAAAGCAGACTTTGCTTTTCTTTTACATGGGTTCTATCATTTGAAAGACTCAGGAACAATGGCCATCGTTTTACCGCATGGTGTACTTTTCCGTGGAGCTGCAGAAGGTGTGATTCGGAAGAAATTATTAGAGGATGGCAGTATTGATGCCGTGATTGGCATGCCAGCAAACTTATTCTTTGGAACCTCGATTCCAACAACAGTCATCATCTTGAAGAAAAATCGTAGCACTCGTGATGTGTTATTTATTGATGCAAGTAAGGAGTTCGTGAAAGGAAAAAACCAAAATAAACTTTCTAAAGAACATATTGATAGGATTGTCGAAACGTATAAGAAGCGAGAAGATGTTGAGAAATATGCCCATGTCGCTACATTTGAGGAAATCAAAGAGAATGATTTCAATTTGAACATTCCTCGATATGTAGATACCTTTGAGGAAGAAGAACCTGTTGATATGGCTGCGATTGGCTCAAAGATCAAAGATATTCGAAAAGAAAAAGTAGAACTAGAATCTAGCTTATATGACATGATTTCTTCGCTACAATTTGATGAAGAAAATGCTGAATGGATCAAGGGTGCGTTAGAGGTGTTTAATCGTGGAAAATAACAATACACCAGAAATTCGATTTCCTGGATATAGCGGAGATTGGGAGGAGCGTAAGATTGGGGAATTTTTGACTGAAAGTAGAATTTCAGGGACAAATGGTCTTAAGGCTAAAAAATTGACAGTAAAACTTTGGGGAAAAGGCGTCGTTCCAAAGGAAGAAATTTACCAAGGTAGTGAAGAAACCAAATACTATATTCGCAAAGCAGGCCAATTTATTTATGGGAAGTTAGATTTTCTCCATCAAGCTTTTGGAATTATTCCTGATAATCTAGATGGCTATGAATCAACATTAGATTCACCTGCATTTGATATCGCAGAAAATCTTAACTCATTTTTCTTTCTTGAATACGTATCAAGAAAACAATTTTATCTATATCAAGGAACGATTGCTAATGGATCTCGAAAAGCTAAAAGAATTCATTCAGATACTTTTTTTAATATGCCTTTAATAATGCCTTCGGTGGAAGAACAAACTGATATAGGAACTTTCTTTAAAAAGATAGACGACACGATTGCTCTTCATCAGCAAGAACTAACCACCCTCAAACAAACAAAACAGGGGTTCTTGCAAAAAATGTTTCCAAGAGAAGGGGAGTCTGTCCCGGAGGTTCGGTTCCCAGGGTTTACTGGAGATTGGGAACAGAGAAAGTTGGAAGAGATAGCTAATTATCGTAGAGGTTCTTTTCCACAACCATATGGGAAGAAGGAATGGTACGATGAAGAAAATGGGATGCCTTTTGTACAAGTTGTGGATGTCGGTGAAAATCTTAAATTGGTTGATAATACAAAGCAAAAGATTAGTAAATTAGCACAACCCAAAAGTGTGTTTGTTGAGGAAGGAAAGGTGATAATTACTTTACAAGGGAGTATTGGTAGGGTTGCTATTACACAATACTCTTCTTATGTTGATAGAACACTATTGATTTTTGAAAATTATAAGGTACCAATAAACAAATATTATTTTGCATACGTTATTCAACAATTGTTTGAGAAGGAAAAGCAGAAGGCTCCAGGAGGAACTATAAAAACAATAACAAAGGAAGCATTAAGTAATTTTCTCATAAACCTTCCAAGTGTAGAAGAACAAACTCAAATCGGCAACTTCTTCAAACAACTAGACGACACGATTGTTCTCCATGAAAGCGAATTAGAAGCCTTAAAAGCAACGAAAAAAGCATTCCTACAAAAAATGTTTGTCTAACGAATAAAGAGGGGGTAAACATGACAACGATCCAGCATAAAGACGAAGCAGAGGTAGAACGTCGCCTGATCGAAGTGTTAGGGGAAGGGCATAATCAGTGGAATTATCGTCCTGATTTAAAATCTGAAGAAGATCTATGGAAGAACTTGCGTCAAAAGATTACACAAAATAACTTATCAGAAATTGGGGAACATCCAATTACTGATAAAGAATTCGATACGATTAAAACAGAATTACTATTGAAAACACAGACCCCCTTTGATGCTGCTAGGTGGCTCAAAGGGGAAAATGGAATTGCCCGGATTACGATTGAACGTGAAGATGTCTCTTTAGGTTCGATGTCTTTAGTGCTGTATTCTAACCAAGACATAGGTGGCGGAATTTCTACATACGAAGTTGTTCATCAGATTGCGAAACAAAAGTCTAACGTTGATGGTCGTGATCGCCGATTTGACGTAACACTCTTAATCAATGGGTTGCCAATTGTTCAAATTGAATTGAAAAAGGTCAGTGCCAAAGACGGCGTATTTCAAGCCTTTAATCAAATCAAGAAATACTCAGAAGAAGGGATGTTTAGAAATAATATCTTTTCTACTCTTCAGTTATTTGTCATTTCCAATGAACAAACGACTCGCTATTTTGCCAATGCGATGCCAAAAGACATGCACAAGAAATTTGTCTTTAACTGGCGAACAAAGGACAATCGAAAAGTAGAAAATCTCTATGAATTTGTAAAACAAGTCTTAAATATTCCAGATGCCCATCGATTGATTGCCGATTATACAATTGTAAGTGAGGATCAAGACAACAAAGCTGTAATAGTATTAAAGCCGTATCAAATTCATGCGATCCAAGCCTTGTTTACATCTGCCATGAAACATCAATCCGGCTATGTTTGGCATGCGACTGGTTCAGGAAAAACGTTGACAAGTTTTGTTTCTACGAAGTTATTAGCTCGCAAAGCAGGTGTAGATCGT
>NZ_JBALMR010000085.1:40327-45213 GCF_036963165.1 Bacillus sp. JJ675
CCATTATGCTGATTGATCGAAAAGACTTAGATAATCAAACGACGACCGAATTCATCAAGTTTGCTTCCGAGTTTAATACCGGTATTTCTTCTGGTGATGCAATATCGAATAGCTTGATTGTCGGAACTGGAAGTGCGAAGGAGTTAAGTGATACTCTACTGTCTGATGCCAATTCCAATACAGTGATTATTACCACTCGTCAAAAATTAGAAGCTGCCTTGCGCTATGCCCAAAGGCAAGAGGAGCAAAAAGGTACTCAGCGCTTTAAGAAACTACTAGGGCAACATATTGTCTTTGTCGTGGATGAGTGCCATCGTGCGTTAAGTGCAGAAGGGATGCAAGTCATTAAGGGATTCTTTCCAAATTCAACTTGGTTTGGATTTACAGGTACACCGATATTTAACGAAAATAAAAAACAGGCAAAAGGTCAATTAGCTCGCACCACTCGTGATCAATATGGAGAAGTTTTGCACACCTATACCATTAAAAATGCATTAGATGATGGTGCTGTTTTAGGGTTTCAAGTAGAGCACGAAGATACGATTGATCCAACATCATTAAATAATTATATTTTTAATCAACTGCGTCAAAATGAAAAATACGCCAATTTGACTGCAGATGAAATTAATCACATCATTGATCAAATGGACGGAATAGAAAAGGAAGCATATCTTGAACCATCTTCGTTTGAAAATGATGATCATATTCAAAAAGTTATTCACAAAATTTTCAGACCGGATAATGCCTATACTAAATTTGATTTCCAAAACGGCCGCCCGCAAAAGTCTGCCATTTTAACAACAAGTTCCATTGATATGGCGAAGCTCTACTATCGGGCAATCAAGGAAATGACGAAAGATCCAGAATGGTTGACGAAAGAATTTGCTGGACATCCGATCCGAACCGGACGTACGATTGAAGATCCGGATTTTCCACGAATTGCGATCACCTATTCGATTCAAGAAAACGAAGACAATTCGAAACAAATTCAAGATGAAATGAAAGAGATTATTAAGGAATATAACGATTATTATCACACTGCTTGGTCGATAGAAGATATTGAACGATATAATGGTGATATTAACAATCGTTTAGCTCGTAAGAAAGCAGAGTTCAAAGAATTTGGTAAACAAATTGACCTTGTCATTGTTGTCGATCGGTTATTGACTGGTTTCGATGCACCAACGATACAAACATTATTTGTGGATCGAAATTTAAGTTATGCGAATTTGATTCAAGCATTCTCTAGAACCAATCGTACTTATCCAGGAAAGAAAAAAGGATTAATTGTGACATACCGGAAACCTTCAACAATGGAGCAAAATGTAAAGAATGCGACGAAATTATATTCACAAGCACAAGAGGAATCTAGTCTTGTTTATCCGACTTATGATGAAACGAAGAAACGCTTTAAAAAGGCTCACAAAGCGCTAACTGCGTTAGTTCCAAATCCAACCGATATTGATGAGAACACATCTCTTGAAATCCGAATTGAGTTCGTGAAAGCATTTCAAGAGCTAAACAATTCATACGAAGCTTTAGTTACATATAATGACTACAACGATGATATGGAGAAATCAACAGCACTTCAAGAGCAGGTGAAAACCTTAGAAGAATACATTGGTATATATAACACGGTTAAGGGTTCACTCGAAGATGAAGGGAACCAAGATGGACCGGGACCAGATTTCTCAGACATTGAATTCTATGGAGAAAATGCAGTTAAGATCTATGATATCGACTCAACTTATATTGACCGACTATTAGAAACATACTCGGCCAATAATCAGAACATCCGCGACGAGATCGAAAATGCACTTCAAAAACTGAAGAAATCAGAAATTGTTAAAGACGTATACCGCACGATGTTAAATGCTATTGATGCCAATGAAATAGATGCAGAGGAAGATATTCTTGCAGTGAAACGAAGCTTCTTCACTAGAGCACGTGACAAAGCGATTCATGAATTTGCAAATACGTGGTTTGTGGAAGAAGATGAGCTGCATTTGTCCGCGATACAATATGTAATAGGAACAGATCCGATTCCGAATATTGGTCGAATCATCAACAGTAAACAATTTGAGAAGTATAAAGCCGTACATCCAGATGCAAAACCATTGAAATATGGACCAGAAATGAAGCGGCAGTGGAGAAAGACATTAGATGAAGTCATTGTACCTTTGGATGATGAGTTGAGATAAAACCGTTTGGATCAAAATTACTTTTTCAGGACTTAAACGATTAATGAAATAAGTAATATTTAGATTTGAATTAAAAGCTTTGGTCAAACACTACCAAGACTTTTTGTTGTTTAACCAGTTTACTCTAACATAGAGCCACTTCACTAATTGACAAAAGGGCATTACAAAAATTTACACATATGATAAGATCATGTTAAAGATAAACAACAATCTTAAATGAAATGAGGGGGCTTGATATGAACAAGGTCGCTTCTGAGGTTGTAGCGGGTGTCTTGAACGAATTCCATTTGGCGATTAAAAAGCACGATATTGAACAGGCAAAAATGCTTTTTGAAAAGGCTAAGTCGATGTTTACAGAAATGGAAGAAAACCAAAATGTCCTGGTCTACTACTCGCTTCTTGAAGAACGGTATCGGATGATGCTTTATGATGCAAGGGGAGAACGTTTGCCGCGCCAATCTTATTTTAATGCCTCGCAAATCAAGAGTATCGAACAGACGGATGATATGATTGATTACTATTTTTACTTTTTTGAGGCGATGCATGAAGCATACAACAAGAATGTTGAACGGGCGATCAGCCTTTATAAGGTTGCCGAGAAAAAATTAGCGAAGATTCCCGATGATATTGAAGCGGCTGAGTTTTATTTCAAAGTGTCCTGGCTGTACATGTCTCTCCGGCAAAATGCGGTTTCTCTCAATTATGCAAAAGATGCGATGAATATTTACAAGATGTATGACGGGTATAAAAAGAAGCTGGCGATTTCTCAGGTTGTCATGGGGACAAATTATATGCAAATGCAGCGCTTTAAAGACGCAGAGAAATACTTCGCGGAATCGATTGGAATTTCAAAAGAGATTGGCGATCCATTTTTAGAGGCGATGCTTCACCACAATATCAGCATTCTTTATTCTTATTCAGACCGATCCCAGGATTGTATCCTGGCAGTACAGCACGCCTTGAGCAATCCAGAGTGGCGTGAATCGAGTTATTATATCAACTCTCTTTACATGCTGGTCAGGGAGTTTTTCAAAATCGGCGAAACAGAGGCGGCTCTTTACTATTATCAAAAAGGACAAGAGGAATTAGAGAAAAACGGGAATAAGCATTATGAAAAGAAAATAAATATTATATATGAACTGTATTGTCGTGAAAACGTAGGGAGCATCAAAGATGACATCCATTCCTTGGATGAGATGAACGATTTAGACGGCGTTTACGACCTTTCTTTGCTCATATCAAGCTATTTTGAAGACAAAGGAGATTACAAGAAAGCACTAGAATTTGCTAAAATAGCCATGAAAGCCGAAAACAAAATGAGATCATTAGGGAGTGAGGGATTGTAATGAAAAAAATCATTCTTTGCTTGTCGTTAACAGTTGTGATCTTTGGCGGTGCTGCTTTATCCCAGAGCCATAATACGGCGTCAGGAAGTGTTCAAGTAGCGGAATTGCCTGTCGGGGGTTAATAAAGTCCTTTTTAGGGCTTCTTTTTTTGCAATCATGAAATGGGGTGTAATTTAAGAAGAAACCGAAAGAACACGAAACATAACATCCTTTCACATTTGCAAGAAGCCCTCCAACGCATGAAGGCGTATGAAATCTTTTAACGAATTGGAGGGATGAAAAATGAATGATCACAAATTTTTTTCGTTATTAAAACATGCAGATGAACCTTTTGTCGGCTGGGATTTTTCATTTATTACTGACACAGGAAGAATGACAAGCGGGCTGTTCTCATGGTCATATGGAAGCATGGCTCTTTCTCTTATTCAAGATGCCACATCAATGTTGGATATGGGAACAGGCGGCGGGGAGTTTTTATCCAAATTGGGCCCTTTTCCACCGTCAGCATATGCTACAGAAAGTTATTTGCCTAATGTGCCTGTCGCAAAGGAACGATTGACGCCTTTAGGGGTTCAGGTTGTTCAAGTTGATAATAATGAGGCTCTTCCTTTCATTGAAGACGATATTTACCGCGAGCTGTGGATCGACCAGGCTCCGCCCCCTCCGATCAAGTCGATGGATCAAAACGGGCATGTTTTGTACATCGGAAGCTTTTCCAAAACGCTGAGCCCGGGACTCAGGATCGGCTGGATCGTCGGGCCTGAGCCTGTCGTCGAACGTTTATCAGATATTAAAATGCAGACAGACTACGGTTCAAGCTCGCTGTCTCAAAGAGTGGCCGCCGAATGGCTGACAACCGGACATTATCAGAAGCACCTCGAAAACGTCAGGGAACAGCTTAAAAAGAGAAGGGATTTTGTCTTGGAGGTTTTGGAAGAACACTTGAAAGGATTGGCGTCATGGAGCGTGCCAAAGGGCGGCTTTTTTATTTGGCTGAACATACTGCCGCCCCTGTCGATGAAATCTCTTTATGCAAAAGCATTGGCAGAAGGCATTCTTCTGAATTCCGGGAGCATCTATGCGCAGGAAAACGGGAATTTTATCAGGCTATCCTATGCTTTTGCCTCCCCCGGCGATCTTAAAAAGGGAATCTATCAATTAAGCCTGATCATCAAGACGTTAGCGACAGAAAGCGGAAAAAAATAAAAAATGCTCCGGAAATTTGATACAATTTCCCTAAATACATAAAGACAGGAGAAAATCGATGCAGCATCAACTGAAGGCTTACACCTCAATGGCGCTTGCGATGGCGATCGTCGGCAGCTCTGTCGTCGTCGGC